>CADBJA010000133.1 GCA_902794945.1 Oscillospiraceae bacterium | reverse complement strand
ACAAAAATATTGAATTTGAGGTGCAAAGCAGTTCATTTTGCCTGATTTTGCTCAGATTAGCAATTTTAAAATGTGGGAATACTCTGCGTATTGGCGCATCAGCGTGCCGATGTTCCCCTCTGCCAAAAGTTTCTGTGTTTTTTGTTCCATAGTTCCTCCATAGAGTATAATTTGTAAAAAAAGAACAGCGCAAGTCCTATCCGGACTTACGCTGCCTGTGCAACTACTCGATGCGATTATTATACACGAAAGAAAAATAAATTTCAAATGAAAATTTACAAAATCTCAAATTTTTTTAATTCTTTTGTAAACCCCTTTTAATTGAAAAATGGCGGTAATTATATTATAATCAATTTATAATGGGAAAAGAAGGTAGAAAAATGAAACGCATTCTTGCTTTGATTTTAACCGTGCTCACACTCTTTAGCGTGGGCTCTTTTGCCGTGCGCGCGGCGGATGATTTTTCAGAAACCCTCAAAGCCTTCCCCGACTCTTACAAGGCATCCCTTTCTGCATTACACAAAGCGCACCCGGGTTGGGTGTTTAAGCGTGTGAGCGTGGGCAAAAATTTTGCCGAGTGTGTGAATGCCGAGCATAACTGTAAATTGCAGGAATGCACGGTGTTGGTCGATTCTCCGGATGATTCCAAAGCCTGCCAATCGAATTGTAAGAACGCCGCTTATCATAATATTTCGGACGGTACCCGTTGTGCCTCTTACGATTACATTGCAGAGTGTATGGACCCGACCAACTTTTTAAGAGAGAGTTTAATTTTTCAGTTTGAATACCAAAACGCCAAAAGTTATTATACCAAAGATATGCTCGAAAAGGCGCTTGATGCCGCCTATTCGTTTATGTACCAAAAAACTTGTAAGGTAGACGGCAAAACCTATTACTACTCACAAATTATTTTAGATGCCTGCAAGGCAAATAATGTGGATGCGCTCTTTATTATTTCGAGAATTACGAATGAAGTCGGTGCGGCAAGTCCCGTCAAACTGGCAAGAGGGTATGCGTACAAGGGCAAAACCGTTTATAACTTCTTCAGTATCGGTGCCTACCCGACTGCCGGTGCCACCGCACCCGAAAACGGCGCGAAAACCGCATATAATAAAGGTTGGTTTAACCCGAAAGCCGCGTTAGAGGGCGGTATCAAGTTTATTGCGCAAAACTACACAAAAGCGGGGCAATACACCAACTATTTTCAAAAATATATGGTAAACCCGAACTCGAATTATGATTTTTACACCCACCAGTATATGCAGGGGGTAGATGCTATCATTGCCGAGTCAAGTTATACCTTTAATCACTACAATAACCTCGGCATATTAGATAAAACACACACTTTCTATTTGCCGGTGTATGAGAACCTTTCAAAAGTGGCATACGAGTCGCAGGATTTGCGTTTTCAGGGCGCTTCGCCGAGTGAGAAATTTGCCTATGTCAATTCTCAGGTTTCAAACAGTTTATCCCTGCGCTCGAAGCCGTCAACAACTGCCGGCAGCAAAGTCGGTGCACTGATACGAGGTACATTATTAAGAATCACCGGCACTTCCGGTGCATGGTATAAGGTAAAAGTGCTAAACTACACTTACAAAAATTATACCGGTTATGTGCACGGCGATTATGTAACCCCTGCTGAAAAAATCACCCTCACCAACGGAACAAGTGTCACCCTCAAACCGAAAGTGCGCACTTCTACTTGTGAGTATTTTGCGGCATATAATACCAATGCCGGTGCAATTGGAATTAAAGACGGCAAGGCAAATGCTTTTAAGACCGGCTATGCGGTATTTCAAGCCGTATCAAGTGCCGGTAACCTCTGTTACCTTGAGGTAGAGAGCAAAACGGCATTACCGGCACCCGCATTCAGTGTGAGCGGCGGCGAAAAGAGCGCTGTTATCAAATGGAACAAAGTGGCGGATGCAAGTTATTACCGCGTATATACCTATAATAAATATACAAATAAATATGACAGAATAGCCGAAACCACGGCGACCTCTTTCACCCATAAAGGGTTAGCGCAAGGTACGGAGTATGTATACCTTGTCAGGGCGTTTGATGCGCTCGGCATCGGCAGTGCCTACACCGCGGCAAACCATAAAGCGGTGGTGACTCGCCCGCCCAAAGCGAACTTTACCCTTTGCGCCGAAACGAACAGTGTAAAGATAAGTTGGAAGAGTGTGAAGGGCGCTGCACAATACGGTATTTGGCGCTACAATGCCAAATCCGATTCGTATACGGAACTTGGCAGAACCGCCAAACTCAGCTTTACCGAGAGCGGGTTAAAACCCGGCACCTATACCTATTTGGTGCGCGGCAGGAACGCAAGCGGTTGGGCGGCATTTACAAGAGCCGATAATAAAAGCATCACCACGGCGCCGATTGCGCCGACAGTAACGGTAAAGAGCGGCGATAAAGCCATTCGTTTAACCTGGAATAAATGCGCCGGTGCTTCTTTCTACCGTGTGTATTCTTACAATGCCGTCACGGGCAAATACACGAGAATCGCACAAACAAAGGCGCTTACCTATAAGCAAACCGGTCTTGCGACCGGCACGGAATACACCTACCTTGTCAGGGCATTTCGTAATGAAAATTCCGGCAGCAGTTACGGCACAAAAAACCATATAAAAGGGTTAACCCTTCCCGCAAAGCCCACCGTGCAGGTGAGTGTGGGCAAAAACAGCGCTGTTTTCAGTTGGAAAGCGGTCAAAGGCGCTGCGCACTACGGTATTTGGCAGTATAACGGTAACGGCAAGTACACAAAACTTGCAAACACCGCGAAATTAAGTTACACCGTAACTAACTTAACCCCCGGCACGGCATATGCATTTCTCATTCGGGCGTATAATGCAACCGGTTGGAATTTATATACGGTGAAAGATAATATTAAAGCGACAGTATAAAAAAACAGTGAGGCGGCGCCTCACTGTTTTATCATTTAGCAGAGTGGCTCTGCTAAAGGATAGTTGCTCGTTGCACTCACAGTTGTTCACTGCGTTCACAGTCGCTCTTTTTCATTCACAGTTGCAGGCAAAGCCTGCAGTTATGCCAAATTAACTGCAAACAACCGTTTGCAACTGAGGAGCGAAGCAAAATAACTGTCGGCTTGCCGACAACTACGAGTGATAACGAGTAACTATCATTCATTTGCCATCCGGCAGATGAATGATATATTCCTCAAACCCCTTTAGCACACTTTTCGGGGCGGTGACTTCGAGCAAAGTGCCGTCATTTGTAAACGCTTCACTGTGAATATGCGCGTGTTCGCGCAGAGCGGGGATTTTGCTGCCGTCGGCAAACGGAATTAAAAGTTTGAGCGTTGCCGTATCGGCAGGCAAAAGTGCAACGGTTTTTTGGAGCAAAGCATCAAACCCGCGCCCTTCTTTTGCCGAAATAAAGACCGTGTTGCCGAGTGTCGGGATAGAGAACACCTCCGGCACCAGGTCGCATTTATTCATCACCGTAATAATCGGGGTGTGTTCACACCCGAGTTCTTCTAAAAGAGATGTGGTCACCTTGATATGGGTGGCACAGTCGGGGCTCGACGCATCGCACACATTAAAGATAATATCGGCACCGACCGCTTCTTCGAGTGTGGATTTAAACGCTTCCACCAACTGGTGGGGCAGGCGGCTGATAAAACCGACCGTATCAATGAGCATAATTTTTCTGCCGTCGGGCAGCGAGAGGGCGCGTGCTGTCGGGTCGAGGGTAGCAAAGAGTTTATCTTGTGCGAGCACGCCGGCACCGGTTAAGGCGTTGAGGAGTGTTGATTTGCCGGCGTTGGTGTAGCCGACAATCGCACAGGTGGTCACACCGCTTTTTTTGCGCCTCGAGCGCATAAAGTTACGCCGCTTTTCTACCTCTTTCAGTTCTCTTTCGAGCGCATAAATGCGCCGACGAATGTGGCGTTTGTCACTTTCGAGTTTGCTCTCGCCGGGGCCTCTGGTACCGATACCTCCACCGAGGCGCGAGAGCATTTTACCTTGACCGCCGAGGCGGGAAATGCGGTAGTTGAGTTGCGCGAGTTCTACTTGCAACTTACCCTCGCTTGAGCGCGCACGGCGGGCAAAAATATCTAAAATCAGTTCCGTGCGGTCAACCACTTTTAAATCGGTAAAGTTTTCAATATTGCGCTGTTGGCTCGGCGTAAGTTCGCAATCAAAAATGAGCACATCCGCTTCTAACTGCTCACACTGCTCTTTAATCTCTGCCAGTTTCCCCTCACCCACATAGGTGGCGGGGTTCGGGCGCTCGCGCTTTTGGAGTACCGTTGCCACCACTTCGGCATCGGCACTCTTCGCAAGTTCCTCTAATTCGGCAATCGAACTTTCGGCATCGTACTCACCGCAATCGGCGCCTACCAACACAGCGATTTCTTTTTCTTCTTTATTTTCGTGCATTAAATGTTTCATACTAAAAGTTTACCCGCAAAAACAACCTTTGTCAATGGTTCCTTTCCCAAAATCGTGAAGCGAAAAAAGAGTTAAAAAAACTAAAGATCTAAATAGCTGTTTCTTTGCAAGCAGATGAGGAGTAGAAGCATGCAGATTAAATTTTCAACAGCAAAGCGTTTGAAAATTCTGTGTGCTTCGGAAAGTTTCGGGGGTTTCCAAAGGGGGATTAGAGATGTTAATATAGACTTTATTTTTCTTTTGCTTTAACAACAAAGGTGTAACTAAGACCCCTTGGTCGTTTAGGAATTCTTAGAACCCAATCGAAAGGGTTCTAAGCGATTTCTTTCCCCACTTTCTGTATCGCTGCAGAAAGTGGGTGCCCGCGCGGCATGAGCGCAAA
>CADBJA010000132.1 GCA_902794945.1 Oscillospiraceae bacterium | reverse complement strand
AAATTTAGCGGCAGGCAATAACTACAAATTCCGCGTGCGCTTCTACATCAACGCGGCAGACGGTAAAAACTACTTCAGCCCGTGGTCGGCAACCCTTAATTCCCCGACTTTGCCGGCAGGCACAACCATTACAAAACTGACACCTGCTAAAAGAGCCTTTGTTGCACAGTGGAAAAAGCAGGCAGTCAGCGGCTACCAAGTACAGTATAGTTTAAAAGCAAACTTTGAGGGAGCAAAAACGATTACAATTAAAAACGCTAATCAACTTAAAACAACCGTCTCAAAACTTAACGCAGGCAAATATTACTTTGTGCGCATAAGAACCTATAAGACCATTGCAAAGGCAAATTACTGCTCAGCGTGGAGTAAGGCGTATAAAGTGAAAACAAAATAAACAATCGGTAAATCATTACGATCTTATAATCTTTTGGAGGAGAGAATGATGAAAAAAATCATTAGTTTAGTGTTGTCTGTTGTTATGTTATTAGGGGTATTTTTAATACCATCTTTTGCAGCAACCCAACGAGAAAGCGAAAATAATAATTCGATAGGTAGAGCAAATCAGATAAACCTTAATAATACTGTAAGCGGGTATATCTCCGAATATGATAATGATTTCTTTAAATTTACATTGAACACTGCCGGAAAAATCACTTTCAATATTAGGATTAATGCTAAAGATTATTGGGATGATGGTTGGTTTAATCTATACAATGCAAGTGGAGCAGAGGATTGTGACGGAAGCACAGGCTTGTGTTCTTTTGATGAAAACTTTGGCTATATTAAAGAAGAATATGTGTTTATGCTTCAACCCGGCACATACTACGCTAAATTAGGACTTACCACAAATAAAAGCGATTCATTTTCATATACCATAGCAAATACCTTTGAGTCTTCAAATTGTAATTATTTTGAGCCTGATGACAACCTTAAAAATGCTCACAATATCGCTATTGGAAAAAAGATCACAGGTCAACTTGATACTGTTTTTGAAGATAGTGACAGAAATTATGATCGCGATTATGATTACTATGTTTTTAAATTAGATTCAACATTAAAGATTAAGTTCTCCTTTAACGAGTATACTAACTATTATGGGTATAAAAATGGTGACACGGAATGCGTAATATACCGGTATAAAGACTCTCAAAGGATTTCGGACTACTTATATGAAGGTAACAATACACAGACAATAACATTATCTGCAGGAACCTACTATATTGAGGTGTCCGGTGACCCCAGAGGTGAATCCTCATATAGTATTCAAACATCAGTCTATGTTTCCAAACCCACCGGTTTAAAATGCACCGCCCGTACCACATCTGCAGAAAAGGTGGCGTGGAATAAAGTTTCAGGTGTAACCGGATACCAAGTGCAATGTTCCGACGGCGGCTCAAATTGGGCGCAAAGTAAAGTGACAAGCGGCAATAGCGCTGTCTTTAGCGGGTTGGTTGCCGGCGGCAAATATAAATTCCGCGTCAGAGCATATAAAGATATTGAAGGTACAAGGTATTTCAGCGCATGGTCGCCGACACTCAACTCTTGCGCAAAACCGGCGACGGTTACATTAAAGGGCGTTTCATCACCCAAACACACGCAAATCAAAACAACATGGGCAAAAGCCGGCGGCGTTGTCACCGGTTACCAAATTGTGTACTCACGCAATAAAGCGTTTACCAACATTGCTGCCAGAAAGAATGTAACAGGCAAAAGCACGGTAACCTACACCGGCAAAAACTTTACAAAAGGCAGAACCTACTATATTGCCGTGAGAGCCTATACGGTATTTGCCGGTCAAGTGTATTACGGCAAGTATTCAGCCATTAAAGCGGTAAAATGTAAGTAAATATGAACAGGCGGCACCTGCCGCCTGTTTTTGCATAACGAAAACCACGCGATTGTCGCGTGGTTCAAAAAAGTTTAAGCGGTGAAGAAGAAAAAATTCCTTTACCATCCTCCGAAGTCACCGCCGGCTTATTCAAAGCGCATTGTTAGTGAAATGCGCTGTTTTTTTATATCCACCGAAAGGATTCTCACCTTGACAATGTCGCCCACTTTCAGCACTTCGGACGGGTGCTTGATGTACCGGTTGCAAATTTGGGAAATATGCACCAAACCGTCCTGATGAACGCCGATATCCACAAATGCGCCGAAGTCAATCACATTGCGCACCGTGCCGGTCAACTCCATCCCTTCTTTCAGGTCTTTGATGTCCAACACATCCGAGCGTAACATCGGTTGCGGCAACTCGTCACGCGGGTCTCTGCCGGGCTTTGCCAGTTCCCGCACAATGTCGTGCAGTGTCGGCAGACCGATACCCAGCGTTTCGGCAAGGCTGTTTGCGCCGAGGCGTTGCACCCTCTCCGGCAGGTCATCGAATTTGGCTGACTTTATTTGCGCATCCGTATAGCCGGTTATCTTTAACAGTTCTTTTGCCACAGCATAACTTTCGGGGTGAACCGCGGTATGGTCCAGCGGGTTGCTGCTCTCCGGCACCCGCAGGAAACCGGCACACTGTTCAAACGCCTTCGGGCCGAGTTTCGGCACTTTTTTTAATTGCGCGCGGGAGGTGAAAGCACCGTTTTCCTCCCTGTATGCCACAATGTTTTTACACACGGTGGCATTGAGCCCGGAAACGCGCAGAAGCAGCGCGGGAGAAGCCGTGTTCAAATCCGCACCAACAGAGTTCACGCAATCCTCCACCACGCCGTCGAGCGTTTCCCCGAGCCGTTTTTGAGGCATATCGTGCTGGTACTGACCGACACCGATTGACCGCGGCTCAATCTTCACAAGTTCCGCAAGCGGGTCCTGCAAACGCCTGGCAATGGAAACCGCACTTCTCAGTGTTAAATCGAGTTCCGGCAATTCCGTGGCGGCTAACTTTGAGGCGGAGTAGACAGAGGCACCCGCCTCGTTGACCACCATATAATACACCTTATGGTCCGCTTCTTTGATGGTTTCGGCGACAAACATTTCCGTTTCTTTGCTTGCAGTGCCGTTGCCTATGGAAATAATATCTACCTGATATTTTTTATGAGATGGAGCAAAATCTGTTTGGACCGGGCAATTTTTTCCGCCGAATGCGTGGGATAAATCACCGCTGTATCCAACACTTTGCCGGTATCATCCACAACCGCAACCTTGCAGCCCGTGCGATAGCCCGGGTCCAGCCCGAGAACGGTTTTCCCTTTAAGCGGCGGCTGCATCAAAAGTTGTTTGAGGTTGGTCGCAAAAACTTTCATGGCGTTTTCATCCGCCGCTTCGGTTAATTCGGCGCGGATTTCCCTTTCGATGGACGGGAAAATCAATCTGGTATAGGCATCCTCACCGGCGGCTTCCAAAATTTCCGAGCATGCGGGATTGCGGTGCTTATCAACGCACGCCGTTATCATGCGCAGCAAGGGTTCACTCTCGATAGTAAGACCGACCTTTAAAAAGCCCTCTTTCTCACCGCGGTTGATGGCAAGAATACGATGCCCCGCAATGCTTTTGACCGGCTCGCAAAAATCATAATAGTTGGTATAAACACTGTCCTGTTCCTTGTGAACGGCAACCGATTTTAGCATGGCGCCGCCGCGAAAGGCAGTTCTGAGTTTTTTGCGTATTTCCGCACTGTCCGAGAGCATTTCGGCAATAATATCCATCGCGCCGCGAATGGCATCCTGCACGGTGGGAACATCCTTTTTCTCATCGAGAAACTGCTCCGCATATGCCAAAGGGTGAAAGTTCTTTTCCTGCCCGAGAATCGCCTGCGCCAGGGGTTCTAAACCGCGTTCTTTGGCGACCGAAGCCCTTGTTTTGCGCTTCGGTCTGTACGGGCGGTAAATATCTTCCAACTCGCTCAAAGTTTGGGCGTTATCCAACGCCGCGTTAACGGTATCCGTCAACTGCTCCTGCCCGCGAATGAGGGTGCGAATTTCTTCTCTGCGCTTATCTAATGTGCGCAGATACTCTAATTTTTCGCTAAATGCGCGCAGCAATTGGTCGTCCATAGAGCCGTGCATTTCTTTACGGTAACGAGCAATAAAAGGGATGGTATTGCCGTCATCCAACAGTGTAATGATATTTTGTGCATATTCCTTTTTGATTTCAAAGAGGTTTGCTAACGTGAGTGCGTATTCCATAGTTTTCCTTCCTGTTCAGTGCCGCGAAAGCGACACATTTACGCAGTGCGATTATATATCTTTTTTCAGTTCAATATAATATGGGCAGATGTTTTCGTAGTGCCCGTCTTTCATTCTAAACCCGTGCGGAATGGTGCCGAGCGGTGTAAAGCCGATGCGCTCGTACAGGTGGCGTGCGTGGGTATTGCTTTCTACCACCGCGTTAAACTGCAAAATCTTAAAGCCGATTTGTTTTGCCCTCTCAATACAATCGAGCACCAATTTTTCACCAATATGCTTGCCGCGGCACGCGGCATCTACCGCATAACTTGCGTTACAAATATGCCCGCACCTGCCTACATTATTGGGGTGCAGAATGTACAGCCCCACGACCTTGTCGGCATCCTCCGCCACGCCGCAATAACTTTGTGCGGCAAAAAACGCCGCCCCCGTTTCGGGGGTTAACGGTTCTTCCTGCGGAAAGGCGATACCGGCATCTACAACTTCATTCCAAATAGAGAGCATCGCCGGTAAATCGGTTTTATTGTATTTTCTGATTGTCATTTTTTCACCTTTTAAATAAATTCTAATTTAGTGGAGTAAATATTACCACAAAAGTTGGTTCGATGTTTCGCTCCTAACCGCTTTATATCGCCCCTTGACAGGGGAGATGTCCGCGTTTACAGCGGACAGAGGGGTAGAAA
>CADBJA010000131.1 GCA_902794945.1 Oscillospiraceae bacterium | reverse complement strand
CAGTTAAAGTACGCACTTTCCAAGCCTACCTTGTGTGAAGGGAACTGTCACGAAGTGACAGAGGGATTGTTATATAAATCGGGTGCGGGTGTCCCGCCCGCCACTCTTCTCTCTTCTCTTTTCTCTCTTCTCTTCGAGGTCGCAAGACCTCGACAAATTCCTATTTGTCCGGGAGTAAACTATGCCTTTTTACAAGAAAAAACAATTTAGAGCCATTGTCATCATTGCCGCTTTACTCATTATCGGCATGATGATTTCCGCTATTTCGGGCAGTTCCTTCTCGCCCGAAAGTTCCGTTGTGGGGACTATTTTTTACCCTGCCCAAAAATTAGCGAGTTCCATCAGTTCCAAAATCGTGGCAATGCGTGATAATGTGAGCGGCAAATCCTCTTATGAAGAAGAGATTGATGCGCTGAAACTTGAAGTTGCCGAGTTGCAGGAACAACTGGTGGATTACGAAAATATGAAGCGCGAAAACGATTACTATAAAGACTTTTTGGAAGTCAAAGAAGAAAACCCCGATTTTAAACTCGTTCACGGCTCCATCATTGCGCGTGACAGTGAGAGTTTATATTCCTCTTTCAGCATCGATGTCGGTGCGGCACAGGGCATTAAAGTGAACGACTGTATTATTTACGGCAAATATTTGGTCGGGCTCGTGGTCAAAGTATACCCCACCTCGGCGGTGGTAAAAACCGTGCTTGACCCCGATATTTCCGTGAGTTGCTATGAAGCGAGAACGGGTGAAAACTCCTACACCTCCAACGACTTAACCCTTGCAAAACAGGGCAAGTTGATGATGGCAAACCTTTCCAAAAAAACCTCCATCTCCGCCGGCGGCGTTGTCTGCTCCTCCGGTGTGGGCGGTATTTACCCCAAAGATTTAATCATCGGCAAGGTAGAAAACACACAAGAATCCGGCAAAGATATCTCTTACATTGCCGTTGTGAACCCCCAAGTAAAAATTAATGAATTGACGGATGTTTTTGTCATCACCGATTTTGAGGGCAAAAACCAAATCACCAAATAATGAAACTGACGAAAAAAAACGAAATTAAAAAACATATTGTTTGGGTGCTGTTATTGTGCGCGGCGTTTTTGATGCAGACCACTTACGGGTTTATGCCGCACATTTTTCACGCAAAACTGCTGCCGCTGCTGCCGTTGCTCGGCTGCATCTGCATGGCGGAAAAAGAAAAATGCGCCCCGTGGTACGGGCTGTTTTGCGGGCTTTTGATGGATGTGACTTCGCCCTCTATGGTGGGCTACAATGCGCTTATTTTAATGCTCATTTGCACCTTTATCGGCTGGGTCTCTACCAATTACCTCCGCAACACGCTGTTAACCAATTTGGTGATGGGCAGTGTGCTCATCTTTTTAGGGCAAAGCCTGTATTGGCTGTTCTTTATTGAGTTTAAACAAACCGACGGCGCGGGTCTTGTGTACCTGACGGTCTTTTTGCCGACTATCCTTATGAATATGATTTTGATTATCCCGTTTTTCTTTTTGGTGCTTGCCATTGGCAGAAAGTTTAAAAAAGAAGAACAGGTGTAAGGGGTGGCTGACATATAGAATATTTGCTGAAAACAGGCATCTTTTTCGCTATAACTGCAGAAAAAATCAGCATTAGGCGCCAGCCTTAACGATGATTTTTTCTTTGTTCTAACAAAAAATCTGCCGATTTTCAGTGCTATGCAGTTTTTGTTAAGGGATTTTTTCTTGCATACTTTGTGTATTCAAGGGGATTTTTCTCGCTTAGGCGGATGGAAGCGCAACGCAAAAACCAAACATTCTATATATCAACCACCCCGGTGGCGGACGTTTTAAAGAAAGGAGCTTTGCATTGAACGAAAAGAAAAAAATTAAGCGCTCAAGCGTGATGATTATTATTACCCTCATTATCGTACTCGCTCTCGGTGCAAGGCTTTTCTATATTCAGGTTATCAAAGGCGATTACTATGCCTCCGTGGGCACGGGTACGATTGCCAAAAAGGTGGATATTGATGCTTCGCGCGGTGAAATTTTAGATGCCACGGGCACGCCGCTCGTTTACAACAAACAAACCACCCGCATTGTGTTTGATGCCTCCTACTTCCCGGCATCCGACGACCACCAGACCAGGGCGGATATCATCATTAAACTCATTCACTTTTTAGAATCCAAAAAAGAAAAATGGGTGGATGATTTACCGATTGAAATCAATAAAAGAGGGGAAGTTGTATTCTCCAAAAACCGTGAGAATGACATCGCCTATTTAAAGAGCGATAAATATTTGGATTTAAACGATTACGCCACGGCGCAAAACTGTTTTGACTCGCTTAAGCAGATGTATGAACTTGAAAATTACTCCGATGAAGATGCGAGAAAAATCGCCTCCGTACGCTACGGGATGGTCATCGGCGCTTTCAGCGTGCAAAATCCGTATGTGTTCGCCGAAGAAGTGACGGATGAAACCGCCGCCTATATTGAAGAAAACAAAGCGGTGTTTCAAGGGGTGGGCGCTGAAGCCACCACATTAAGAAAGTATAAAGACGGTACGCTCTGCCCGCACATTTTGGGCATCACCGGTCCCATTACCGCCGAAGAGTTGGAGGACGGTAATAACGAAGATATTTACAAATTAACCGATTCCATCGGCAAAAACGGCATTGAGAAAGTTTGTGAAGAATACTTGCGCGGCAACCGCGGCGAAAAAACGGTCTATTCCACCTCGGCGGGTGAAATCTCTTCCGTCATTACCACGGAGCCCGAGCAGGGCAACACGGTCACGCTGACCATTGATGCCGGCTTGCAAAAAGCGGCGCAAAATGCCCTCGCCAAAAAGGTGGACAAACTCGTTTCCGCCGGCAACCCGAAAGCCGCAGGTGCCGTGGTGGCGGTAGATGTGCACTCCGGTGCGGTGTTGTGTGCGGCAACCTACCCCTCTTACAACAATAACAGTTATACCAAAAATTATGATAAACTTGCCAAAGACGGGGCGGCACCTTTGTGGGACAGAGCGCTGATGAGCGGCTATGCCCCGGGTTCCACCTTTAAACCGTGCGTTGCCATTGCGGGTTTGGAGGAAGGCGTGATTAACACCTCTTCCACTTTCTACTGTGATAAAAAGTATAAGATGAAGGGCCTAACGCTCAAATGCCTCGGTTACCACGGCAGTGAAAATGTATCGCAAGCCATCAACGACTCTTGCAATATTTACTTTTACAATGTCGGTAACAAATTAGGTATTAATAAAATAGATAAGTATGCCACCATGTTCGGCCTCGGTCAGGCAACCGGCATTGAACTGCCGGAAGCCACCGGCACCCTTGCCGGCATTGCCGAGAGGGAAGCGGCAGGCAGTGAATGGTATGTCGGTGATACCGTGCAGGCGGCAATCGGTCAGTCCGATAACGTGTTTTCACCGTTGCAACTCGCCAACTACTGCGCGACCATCGCCAACGGCGGCACCCGCTATGAAGCACACATCATTAAAACCGTAACAACTTACGATAATACCAAAACCATACTCGATAAAACAGAGCCGAAAGTGGCATATAAAATGAGCATCAATGCCGGCAACCTCACCGCCGTCAAAAACGGGATGGAAGCGGTCGGCGGCCCCGGCGGTTTTTGTTGGGATGCTTACAAGAGTTTGCCCGTGCGCTGTGCGGCAAAAACCGGTACGGCACAGGTGAAAGAAAAAGTAAACGGCTATTACCGCACCTATGACAACGGCGTGCTCATTACCTACGCACCGGCTGACAATCCGCAAATTGCCGTGGCGCAGGTCATTGAAAGGGCGGACAGCGGCTCCAGTACCGCGGAAGTGACAGCATCTATTTTAAAATATTATTTTTCAAAAAATAAAACATCCGCCGATACATCATCGAGTAAAACCAATAACACTTTATTGGGTTAGACACAAATTCACGCACTAAAGGGAGAACATTATGGCAAAAATCGTAACATTTATATCCGGCAAAGGCGGCTCGGGCAAATCGACCGTGCTTGTGGGCATCGCCAACGAACTGGCGCTTGCGGGCAATCGTGTATTACTTGTGGATACCGACACAGGCGCTAACTGTTTGGATACCATTACAGGCGTGGGAGAAGGCATTATTTATAACTGGGGTGACATTTTTAATGACACCTGCGAGATTGCAGATGCCATCTACCCGAGTTTGAGTATAGAAAATCTCTTTATTTTGCCTGCCCCCAAAGATTATAAAAAGACCTTTTCCACCACCATTTTAAAAGATTTATTGCGCTTGATTGCCGCAAACTTTGATTTTATCTTCATAGATGCACCGGCAGGGCTCGGGCAAAACCTCACCCTCTCGTTAGAACCCGCCAATGAAGCGGTTTTGGTGGTAAATGATGATACTTTCTCTCTAAAAGTCGGCAAAAAAGCGGCGGAGATTGCCGAAAGTATGGGCAAAAGCACCACGCTCATCATTAACGCCTTTCGCACCTTTGCGGTAAAAAACGGTATGTTGCCGAGTGTAGACGAAGCGATGGACATTACCGAAATCGGTCTTTTGGGCATTGTGCCGTTTGAAGCAAACCTCAATTTTAACGCTTCACAGGGCATTCCCTACACCCGTAACACCCGTGCGACGGATGCGTTTGCAAGAATAGCGAGGCGCCTGCAGGGCGAAAAAGTTGACCTGCCCTCGCAGTGGCAATAAGGTTTCTTTTCTTCTTTTCGTGAAAAGAAACCCACAGAAAAGAAAAAATATAAGAGCGACACATTCGCACTTGATTTGTATATACATTCTTCTTATCAACATTAAGTTGTAATGTTTTAGATTTGATTTTCAATTTACTTTG
>CADBJA010000130.1 GCA_902794945.1 Oscillospiraceae bacterium | reverse complement strand
CACAAAACGGTAATTTTTTTGCCCTTGGTGTTTTCTAAATCATATTGTTTGCGTATCACTTTGGCACAGGCTACTCCTGCATTTTCCATCAAGCGCAGTTCCGTAATGCCCGTTTCAAAGCAAGCCGCCTCTATTCTTTTTATGCTTTCGCCGGTATAAACTTTCATAAGTACCTCCCGTATAGAGTATTTCTATTCACATTATACCACAAAATCCAAAAATGTGTTGATTTTATGGAAAATAATGATATAATATTTATTGATATTATAATGCAATGAAGAAGGAAAGTAAGTAATACCCTTTATTTTCAGAGAGTCCGCGCAGGTGTGAGGCGGGTAATAAAGCATTACCGAAGTTCCCTTTGGAGCAGCAGCCCCGAATTTTCATCAGTAAGGGCTGACGGCAGGCACCGTTACAAGCCGCAATGAGTGCTTCTGCATTTTGCAGAAGAATCAGGGTGGTACCGCGATAATTCGTCCCTTTGTGTATATGCACAAAGGGACTTTATTTCTACCGCCTGACTAATTATTCAGTAAATTATTATGTTAATATATAGAAAGGGATTATATTATGCTCAAAAAACTGGATGAAATCAAACAACAAGCCATTGAAGAGCTCGGAAATATCACCGATAAAGCCGATTTGGAAGCACTGCGTGTGGCAAAACTCGGCAAAAAAGGTGTGATTACCGGCATTTTAAAACAAATGGGTTCTCTCTCTGCCGAGGAACGCCCGATTGTGGGGCAAAAAGCAAACCAAATCAGAGGCGAAATTGAAAGCCTCATTAAACAAAAACAGGCACAATTACAGCAAGCCGAGCAGGAGCGCAAACTCGCTGCCGAAACCGTAGATGTTACCGTACCCGGCAAAAAGCCGGAAATCGGCCATACACACCCGTTGAGCATTGTGCTTGATGAGGTAAAAGAAATCTTTTCCGGTATGGGATTTGATGTGGTAGAAGGTCCCGAAGTGGAATGGGATTACTACAACTTTGAAGCCCTCAACATTCCCAAAGGTCACCCGGCGAGAGATACACAAGATACCTTCTATATCACCGAAAATATGCTTTTAAGAACACAGACCAGCCCGGTGCAAATCCGCACCATGGAAAAGAGAAATCCGCCGCTTCGTGTAATCGCGCCCGGCAGAGTCTATCGTTCCGATGCGGTAGACGCTACACACTCTCCCCTCTTTCACCAGATTGAAGGTTTAGTGCTTGATGAAGGCATTACGATGGCGGACTTAAAAGGCACACTCGAAGCGTTTGCAAAACGCTTGTATGGCGAACAGACAAAAACCAGATTCCGCCCGCACCACTTCCCGTTCACGGAGCCGAGTTGTGAGATGGATGTCAGTTGCTTTAAATGCGGCGGTAAGGGTTGCTCAATGTGTAAGGGCGAAGGCTGGATTGAGATTTTAGGCGGCGGTATGGTTCACCCGAAAGTGCTCAAAAACGGCGGTGTAGATGCCGATAAATACAGCGGTTTTGCTTTTGGCATCGGTTTGGAAAGACTCGTTATGTTTCGCTTTGGGATTGACGATATGCGTTTGTTATATGAAAACAATCTCAAATTCTTGGAACAGTTTTAAGGGGGGTGTCGTGAATGATATTATCGAAAAGATGGTTAAATGACTATTGCAAAATAGATATTGATGATAAAGAATTTGCAGAAGCGATAACTCTCACCGGCTCTAAAGTAGAAGGGTGGGAGCACGAAGGCGAAGAATTAAAGAATATAGTGCTCGGCAAAATTGCCGCAATTGAAAAACATCCCGACAGTGACCATTTATGGGTGTGTCAGGTGGATATCGGCGCGGAAGAACCGGTACAAATTGTAACCGGCGCACAAAATTTAAAGACAGGCGATTATGTGCCTGCCGCACTGCATAAAAGCGTGGTTGCCGGCGGTCAAAAAATCACCAAAGGGAAATTACGCGGCGTTTTAAGCAACGGTATGCTTTGCTCTGTGGCGGAATTGGGGCTTACAGTCAATGATTTTCCAAATGCGATTGAAGACGGTATTATGACCATTACCGATGAATGTGAATTGGAACCGGGCAAAGATATTCGCGAGGTGTTACGCTTTAACGATACTAAAATTGAGTTTGAAATCACCTCTAACCGTTCCGATTGTATGTCCGTAACCGGGCTTGCGAGAGAGGCGGCGGCAACCTTCGGCACAAAATTTAATATGCCCAAACCCATAGTCAACAAAGGTCACGGCGATGTGAATGAGCATTTAAAAGTCACCATTCATAACCCCGAACTGTGTTACAGATATATTGGCGCCGTGGTTGAAAATGTACGCATTAAACCCAGCCCGCTGTGGCTCAGAGAGAGGCTTAGAGCAAGCGGTGTAAGACCGATTAATAATATTGTGGACATCACAAACTTTGTTATGCTTGAACTCGGTCAGCCGATGCACGCGTTTGACTTGCGCTATTTAGAAGGCAACGAAGTGAATGTTCGCAATGCAAAAGCAGGCGAAACCATTACCACCCTCGATGGAGAAGAGCGCACCTTGACGGAAGATATGCTCGTGATTGCCGACGCTGAAAAACCCGTTGCCGTTGCCGGTGTGATGGGCGGTGAATACAGCGGCATTATGGATGATACAACAACGATTGTATTTGAATCTGCCTGCTTTAACGGTTACAGCGTGCGTTCCACCGCAAAAGCGCTGGGAATGCGCACCGAATCTTCTTCCAGATATGAAAAAGAACTCAACCCCGAAAGTTGTATGCTGTGCATTATGCGCGCACTCGAACTGTTACAAATGCTCGATGCGGGTGATGTGGTCAACGGTATGATTGATGTGTTCCCCACCCCAAAGCCGGAAGTAACACTGCCGCTGGATGCAAAATGGATTAATGATTTTATCGGCATTAATTTAAGCGCGGATGAAATGACTGCCATTCTTGAAAAAATCGGTTTCACGGTAGAGAACGGTATTATTACCGCACCTTACTTTAGAAACGATATAGAGCACCAGGCAGACATTTCGGAAGAAATTGCAAGGTTCTACGGTTTTGAAAAAATCCCGAACAAAAAACTCGGCGGCGTGGCAGAAGCGAAATTAACGGAAGAGCAGCAGTTTGAAAGATTGGTGGAAACCACGATGCGTGCCATCGGGTACAACGAAATCAGCACCTTCTCTTTCATCAGCCCGAAAGCATACGATAAGATTTTGCTTGCCGAAGAGAGTGAAATGAGAAACAGCGTGGTTATCTCGAACCCCCTTGGTGAAGATACTTCCGTGATGCGCACCACCGCCATCCCGAGTATGTTGGAAGTGATTGCAAGAAACTACAATTACCGCACCCCCGGCGGCAAATTCTATGAAAACGCCACCACCTACAAATCCAACGGGCTGAGCGAATTGCCGGATGAAAAGAAAATGCTCACTTTCGGCGAATACGGTCCCCAAAGTGATTTTTACACCATAAAAGGTACCGCAGAAGAGTTGTTGGCAGTGCTTGGCATTCAAGATGCCGAATTTGTGGCATACAAAAACAGCGCCACTTTCCACCCCGGCAGAACGGCAAAAATCGTAGTCGGCGATACGGAACTTGGCATCATCGGCGAAATCCACCCGAATGTATGCAAAAACTATAAAATCGGCGCAAAAACCTATATCGGTTATTTAGACAGCAGCGCTTTGTTTGCGATTAAGAACACCGAGAGAGTGTATCAACAACTGCCCAAATTCCCGGCATTAACACGCGATTTATCTCTTGTTTGCGATAAGCAATTGGAGGTGGGCGCGCTAAAAAGAGCGATTACACAAAGTGCCGGCAAAATTCTTGAAAAAGTGGAACTGTTTGATATTTTTGAAGGTGCGCAAGTCGGCACCGGCAAAAAAAGCGTGGCGTTTTCACTTACGCTGCGTTCTCCCGAGCGCACGCTGACCGACAGCGAAGCGGATAACGCCGTGCAAAAGGCATTGGACGCTTTAATAAAAATCGGCGCACAAATACGCTCATAATAAAGATGTAAATAATTTATAAATTTTCGGTCAGATTATTGTAATTTAAACAATTATTGTATATAATATAGGCAAGGAAATAGAGTTGAGTGACAACAATTCCTGCGCATTTCAAAACGATGGAGGTGCTTTCCAATGCATGATAAAACACAAACCTTTAAAATCCCGAACAATCTGGAATTAGACAGCAAGGCGATTTTAAAGGAAGTATACAACGCACTTGATGAAAAGGGTTATAACCCGATTGATCAAATTGTCGGCTATCTTCTCTCCGAAGATCCCACGTATATTACCACCCATAACAATGCACGCAGCCTCATTCGTCGTTTAGACAGAGATGAATTGTTGCAGGAACTTGTTACGGAGTTTATTCAAAAATAATGTATCGGGAGAAGAGTATGGCAGCAAGAAAAGACAGTGAATTTTTAATGTATAAAAATAAACCGCTTGTGCGAAACGGAAACACCATTTACTATGGTTTTATGGACCAAAGCCATGTGGTGATGCTAACCGTTTTAAGCACCAAAAAGGTTGGTGATACCGAAATTGCCGACAAGGTAAGGATTCAACTCATTGCAACCGATATCACCTTAAACCCGCTTGAAGCAATGGTAAAGGTGAGCGAGAAAAACGGTTTGTTTGAAGCCCTCGATTTAGCCTCGGTTTGGTTAGAGAGAGCATTAAAGAAGTAATAAAAAGAGCAAAGCACGATGTGCTTTGCTCTTTTTTTAGAATTTAGTAAACTAAATTCTAATTTAGCGGAGTAAACTCCGCATTAGAGAAAAGAGAATAGTGAATAGAGAATAGTGAAGGGCGGGACACCCGCACCCGTTCCGCTTCGC
>CADBJA010000129.1 GCA_902794945.1 Oscillospiraceae bacterium | reverse complement strand
GTTACAAATCAACTATATGATAATGAAGTCGCCATGCGACCGTATCTAAACTAATTCTAATTTTCCAATATATTTTTAATTCAGCTCATTTTATGGGCTCTATTTTGGTGCGTTTTTTTATGTTTAAACACACAAGGTTTTCACGCTAACCGTCCCCTTGTCTCATACCACCAATGTTGACCACTGCTTTCAGCGTGCGGGGTTTGATAAAAAACGCCTGTTTTATACCCAGGGTGGTTACGGACTATTTCAGTGTTCGCTGCCCTGCAAACCGCTCACTTACGATAATGAAGACATCATTATGGCAATGCGCGCAACAGATGAAGGCGGCAAAATTCCCACCGAGCTCATTCCGAAATGCCCGCACTGCGGCAGAGAGATGACCACCAATTTGCGCGTGAATAACCGCTTTGTAGAGGACGAGGGATGGTACAAAGCCAACGAACGCTATGGCGATTTTTTAAGGCGGCACCAAGGGTTAAAAGTTTTATATTTAGAATTAGGGGTAGGCGGCAACACGCCGGGCATTATTAAATACCCGTTTTGGGAATATACGGGGGCAAACCCGCTTGCCACCTACGCCTGTATTAATTTCGGCGAAGCGACCGCCCCGCTTGAAATTGAAAAACAAGCCGTTTTAATCGATGATGATATTGATAAAGTGCTCACTTATCTCACTAAAGATTAGAAAAGAGTGAATCGAGAACGGCAGGACACCTGCGTTATTAAATAAAAGCGGAAAACAAAATTCTAATTTGTCTATGACAAATTAGAATTTACAGTTTTAAGTTTTTAGTGTTTAGTTTTTAGCAACGCGTTGCTCTGCAACGCTTTAGGCATGCGCTTTGCGCCTGCTTCTGAACACTGAACACTGTACACTGTACACTGAACACTAATTCTAATTTAGCGCACGAAGCGCGCTAAATTAGAATTTATTAAAAAAGAGTTTGACATTCTGGAAAACCCCCTTAATTTTTTTATAAAAAATATGTAGAATAGTAATGATTTTTAATAAATATTATAAAAATAAATAACTTTATGTAATTAACGGCAGTTTTGCCGTTAAAAATATGCAAAAATTTTTAGAAGAGGGGATGTCATGTTTAAACTAATCTTCAAAAACATGAAGGCGAAAGACTGGGTAGCTTTCTTCGGAATTTTTATTCTGACACTATTCCAAATCGCTTTCATGATGAACATCGTCAGCTGCATCGGTTTGCTGACCGCTGCCGTGCAGAACAGCAGGACGAACGGTACGGATGAAATCTTGAAGTACGGTTTCTTAATGATAATTTGCGCTATTTTGATGGGTGCAATTGAAGTCATTATCCGTTTCATTGCAAGTTCTGCAGCCAGTAGAGTTGTGACAAGGATGAGATCGAGATTGTATGAAAGAGTGAATGAATTTGCGATTGCAGACTTTGCTTCTTTCTCTACAGAATCTCTCATCACCAGAACGACCAACGATATGCAAAATGTGCACCTTGCTTGGCTCACATTCTTAAAAACCGCGTTTATGGCGCCGGTAACTATGGTGTGGTCCATCATTTTGATGAGCAAGTATGCAAGCAGTTCTTTAACCACCGTGACCGCTATTTGGCTGTTCGTGTTGGTTGCCGCTGTAGCAGTGCTTTTGCTGTTGGTGACACCGAAATTTAAAATTGTGCAAAAGTTGACCGACGCACTCAACGTTGCTTCCAGAGAAAATCTGACCGGCGTTAGAGTGGTTAGAGCGTTCAATGCAGAGACCTACCAAGAAGGTAAATTTGAAAAGGTGAATACCGAATTCACCAAAGTGCAAATTTTCACCGGTAGAGCTTTGGCAGTGTTTACCCCGCTTGTGATGATGGTAATGATGGGTCTTTCCCTTTCCATCCTGTGGGCAAGCGCCTACGGTATTCACGGTTTTGATGTAAAAGCAGCGACCGAGGCATTTGCAAAAACCAACTCTTTTGTAATGCTTGCCAGCCAAATCATTATGTCATTCATTTTGATTATCACCTTAATTGTGATTTGGCCGAGAGCTTCCGTCAGTGCAAAGCGTATTAACGAAGTCATTAAGCACGAAGTTTCCGTGTTAGATACCGACAAGCCGGTAGCATTTAAAGAATCCGGTACTATCGAATTTAAAAATGTGGGCTTTGCTTACCCCGGTGCCGATAAAGAAGCGGTATCCGACATTTCATTTAAAGTAAAGCAGGGTGAAACCATTGCCTTTATCGGTGCAACCGGTAGCGGTAAAACCACTATTATTAATATGATTCCGCGTATGGCTGACTGCACCAGAGGTGAAGTGCTTGTAGACGGTGTAAATGTTAAAGATGTGCTTCAAAGCGATTTGAGAGACCGCATCGGTTACGCGCCGCAAAGAGGGTTCCTGTTTAAAGGCGATATTAAAGAAAACATCGCATTCAGCAACCCCGATATGGACCTTTCCGATGTGCGTTGGGCGGCTGAAATTGCCGATGCCGACGGTTTCGTTTCCGCTAAGAGAAACGGCTATGATTCCGATGTGGCACAAGGCGGTTCCAACTTCTCCGGCGGTCAAAAGCAGAGACTTTGTATTGCAAGAGCAGTTGCGGCAAAACCGGAAATCTTAATCTTTGACGACTCCTTCTCGGCACCTTGACTACAGAACCGACAAGACCGTCAGAGGCCGTATCGCAGAGCAACTTCCCGATACCACAAGAGTGATTATTGCACAGCGTGTGGGCACCATTATGGACGCTGACCAAATCGTTGTACTCGACCACGGTAAGATGGTCGGTATCGGCAAGCACTATGACCTTGTCAGAAACTGCCCTGTTTACCAGGAAATTGCGTTGTCACAGCTGAGCAAAGAAGAATTAGGATTAGAAGAAAAGGAGGAAATCGAAGTATGAGTACAAACACCCAAACTTCCGCAAAGGAAGCAAGCAAAATGGGCAGTCTCGTAAAGGCTTTCCGCCCTTACTATGGTCCTTTCATCTTTTCCATTATTCTGTTGATTGCATCCGTTATCTTTACCATTTTAACACCGGGTACCATTCGTGCATTAACAAATGCCATTTCACCCATCGGTAAAGAAGTAAACGGCATTATTCAACTTGATATGGACCTCGTAGCCTCCACCGCGTTAAAACTCGTCGCTTACATAGCCGGCGCTTTTATCACCGGTGTGGTGTCCGGTTTCATTCTCAACACCATTATTCAAAAGTTCTCAAAGGATATCAGAGCACAGATTTCTTCTAAAATCAACAAAATGCCTCTGAATTACTTTGATACCACACAAACCGGTGATATTCTTTCCGTTATCACCAACGATGTGGATACCCTCAGCACCTCACTGCAAAACTCCGTGAGTATGCTCGTACAATCCGGCGTCATGCTCGTTGGCGTATTAATCGCAATGTTCATCGCAAGCTGGCAGTTAGCGCTTGTTGTGCTTTGTTCTCTGCCCGTGATGCTCATTATCATCGCCCTTACTTTCAAATTTGCCTTACCGTTGTTCGATAAGAACCAAAGGGTTTTAGGTGAGGTGAACGCTACCGTAGAAGAAAATTACTCCGGTCAGCTCGTCATTAAAGCATTTAATGCCGAAGGCAAAAAGGTAGAAGAATTTAAAGAGAAAAACAGCCTGCTCGGCAGCATTCTTTACAAATCTCAGGCATACGGCAGCATGATTGAGCCCGCTATGAACTTTGTATCCTATATGACTTATGCCGCAGTGCTCATTACAGCAGGTCTGCTCTATGCAAAAGGCTCTATTTCCGATATCGGTATTATCACAGGATTTATTGTGTATGTATCGCTCTTCCAAGAGCCGCTTGCACAAATCGGTCAAGCCAGTTCCACCATTCAGCTCGGTTCCGCTGCCTGCAACAGAGTATTTAACTTCCTCGAACAGGAAGAATTGCCCGACGAAAGCGGTATGGAACAAAAACTTGACCACAAACATATCCGTGGCGAAGTTGAGTTTAAAGATGTATGCTTCGGCTACGACCCCAACAAACTCACCATTACAAACTTCTCTTGCAAAGTGCAGCCCGGTATGAAAGTGGCTATCATCGGTCCTACCGGTGCCGGTAAAACCACCCTTGTCAACTTGCTGATGCGCTTCTATGAAATCACCAGCGGTGACATTCTCGTTGACGGCGTATCTATTAAAGATATGTCCAGCGCAGAACTTAGAGATATCTTCGGTATGATTTTACAAGAGACTTGGGTAATCAACGGTACTCTCCGTGAAAACATTGTTTACAATCTGCAAAATGTGGATGAAAACAGACTTGCCGAGATTTTGGAAGAAACCAATCTTGCGCACTATGTTTCCACCTTACCGGACGGTCTTGATACCGTCATTCAAAAAGAGAGCGCACTCTCTGCAGGTCAAAAACAACTTGTTACCATCGCCAGAGCGATGACCGAGAATGCGCCCATGCTTATTCTCGACGAAGCCACCAGTAATGTGGATACGAGAACAGAAATTCTCATTCAAAAGGCAATGGACTCTCTGACAAGCGGCAGAACCAGTTTTGTTATCGCACACAGACTGTCCACCATTAAGAATGCAGATTTGATTATCGTGATGAAAGACGGTAATATTGTAGAAACCGGTAACCACGATTCCCTCATGGAACTTGGCGGTCTTTACAGCGAAATCTACAATTCACAATTCAACTAAACCCTTCAAAAAAGCCTGCTGTTTGCACAGCAGGCTTTTTTAGTTTACAGTATACAGTGTTCAGTTGACAGAATAATTTGCACTAAAAAGCAATAAATGAAAGAAACAGGGAGGGCACAGAGTCAATGTCATTAAGTTAAGAAAAATAGTTCCATACAAATGTATGGGGCTTTTTTCTTTTTTACAAAAAATTAAAAAAAACGAAAAATTTTCAAAAACCAC
>CADBJA010000128.1 GCA_902794945.1 Oscillospiraceae bacterium | reverse complement strand
TAATACAGCGAGAGCGTGCTTGTGTGATAATACTATTGCCCTCAAAGAAAAATCGAGTAAATTAGCCAAAAATAACAAGCGAGAGACTAAAAGGTTCGAGTCTTTATACCCAAATGTTTGGCTTTAAAGCGGTAAATCGCGCCGAACATTGCCCACACGAAGAGCACGCTGACGGCAATATTGATATACATATTCTCTTTAAACACCAGCATTAATACGGCAAAAATAAGGAAGATAGCCGCCAATGTCAACATCACTTTTACGGTCGGTTTTGCGCGCTTTTTGGCATAAATGCCGGCGGTGAGAAGGAATGAAAAATAGAGTAAAAATGATAGGATAATCAATATCATTTTTGCAAGCAAATTCACCTCATCATTGCGCATAAATTCAAGCGATACCGTGATATTGTTGAGTGCAAATATAATAAAAGTATGTATTAAAATATAGCCGATGCCGTTGGTCTGCTTTTCGCGGTCTAATATAGAATCATAAAACACGCCGTAACTTAAAAACAGCCCTACCACAATGAGAAAGCCCATCAGGCTGAAATAGAGGGTATTCAGTGAGAACCCGCTCTCAAAATACGCGGCAATCGCAATAATCATTTCGCCAAACGTGAACACAACATAGAGCATCACCCGCTCGGATAAATGGTTAAAATCAACAAGCGCATTGCATGAATTGCGGCTTGATATGAGCACCGATAAAATACCGAAAATCACAGCGGCAAACGATACATAGGTAGAGCCGAAGCGATTGTACTCTAACATACAAAGCAACACAATCACCGCCTCGGCAAACAGCACGAGCGCCATACGAATAATGCGCCTGCGGTGGTAGTTCTCTTTATGCGTGCGCAGTTCTAGCAAATACTGCACGCCAATGTTGAGGAGAATGAGTGCCCACGCCACATGAAACTGCGTGTGACGCACCTGCCAATCGGAGCCGATGCCCTGCGCGAGAAAATAGAGCAAAAACATATTAATAAAGAGGAATATATGTTCTCTGACACTCTTTTTGCCATAAACATTGATGTAATATGTTGTAAATGTCCATATTTGAATGACGGCAAGCGTGCAAAATATGTACGAAAGAAAAAATCCGCCTTCCACAAATCCGTCTTTAATATTGTGCAACAGCAAATTATTTCTGCCGATGATGTAAACAAAGATTAAGTCATAAATGAGTTCAATATACTCAACCTTTTTTTCTTTTTTTTCAAATAATTCTTTTACCAATTTTATTTCTTCCTTGATGTAAAATCTTGTTTATCGTAGTAAGCGTGCGATAAACAGTTCATAAGGCATAATTCATAATGCATAGTGAAGGGCGGGACACCCGCACCCCTCGTCCAAACAAATTCCGCAAGAGAAAAAGGTTTACGAGTAAACCTTTTAAGTTTGCTCCATTTGTTTCTCCTCCCCCCAAAAAGTTTGCTGCGCAATACTTTTCGGGGACCCCGGAATTGTTTCGCTCTATTTTTTGGATGGATGATATCTCTTTTGCGCATATTTAAGCTAAATTTGGATTAAATCTAAACAAATACAATCAAGCGCGAATGTGTCGCCCACTAACTATGAATTATGCATTATGAATTGTGAATTAATTTAGCACATCCTCCAACACTTCTTTGAGTGTGGCGGCAGAGTGTTGCAGGCTTTCGGTTTCTGTTTTATTCAGTTCAATCGGCACCAGGGTTTCTACACCGTGTTTGCCGACAATGGCGGGCATACTCAATGCCACATCTTTAATGCCGTAATCCCCTTTTTGAATGGAGGATACCGGCAGCACACTTTTTTCATCGCGCACAATGGCTTCACAAATGCGCTTCACACTCATGGCAATGCCATAGTAAGTTGCCTGCTTTTTTTCAATAATTCTGTAAGCGCTGTTTTTGACATCATCCGCAATTGCTTTTGTTGCCTCATGGTGGTTAAAATGCCCGCGCATTTCGCAAAACTCCTGCAGCGGTACACCCGATACATTTGCACTCGACCACGCAGCAATTTCGCTGTCACCGTGCTCGCCGATGACAAAAGCGTGCACGCTGCGCGGGTCAACCTCTAAATGCTCACCGAGCAGGTATTTGAGCCTTGCACTGTCAAGTACCGTGCCGGAGCCGAACACACGGTTTGAGGGAAAGCCGCTGAGTTTCGCCGCCGTGTAAGTGAGTATATCCACAGGATTGGCAACCACAAGCAAAATACCGTCTTTATTATACTTTGTGATTTGCGGAATAACGGATTTAAAAATACCGACATTCTTTTTGACCAAATCGAGGCGTGTTTCGCCCGGTTTTTGCCCCGCACCGGCGGTGACAATAATCACTGCCGCATCGGAAATATCTTCATACTCACCGGCATAAATCTTGACCGGTTTGGCAAACGGAAGCCCGTGCGCAATATCAAGCGCCTCCCCTTCCGCCTTGTCGCGGGAAGCATCAATTAACACAATTTCGGAAAACAGCCCGCTTTGCATGAGCGCAAACGCCGAGGCAGAGCCCACAAACCCGCAGCCCACGATTGCCGCTTTTCTCGAATTTATCTCTACCATTTTAAAGCCCCCTTTTGTTTTCATTTTGCTTTTTCATTCTTATTTTACCCGATTCGTGTAAAAATGATGTGGCTAAAACAACATTTTATTTTACTTTTATTATTTTAACACAACATTAGTTTTTAAACAACAAAATGTTTCAAATGACGACCAATGCGCAAGAAAAATAAAATTCTAAATTCAAAATGCTAAATGCTAAATTAGTTAAAATGCAACGCCTTGCGTTGCCACCGCTTAATGCCTTCCCCTTGTCTCGTCCAAACAAATTCCGCAAGAGAAAAAGGTTCGCGAGCAAACCTTTTAAGTTTGCTCCATTTGTTTGTCCTCTCCCCAAAAAGTTTGCTGCGCAATACTTTTCGGGGTCCCCCATATTTGGCACGCGTAAGCGTGACGGAGGGGTAGTCAGATTATTAAAATGTAAAATAAAAAGATCTCTCCGCTTCGGTCGAGATAACACTAATCTGTCATTTCGAGCGTAGTCGAGAAATCTTTGCAATGCGAAACTATGTTTCGCCACCATTCATTCCGCTTTCCGAATAATCGAGGCTTTTCCTTCAAGTAAAGGTACGGTTAGTGTGAAAGTTTCTTTCACGCTAACCGTACCTTTAGTTGTTTTTACTTCGTTATTCCCGATTATGTGAGAGTGCAGCGTTCACAAAACCGCTGAAAAGCGGATGCGGTTTATTGGGTCTGGATTTAAACTCGGGGTGAAATTGGCAAGCCACAAAATACGGATGTGCCGGCAGTTCAATCATTTCGCAAATTTCACCGCTCGGGCTTTTGCCTGAAAAACGCAAACCCGCTTGTTCATACAGCGGCACATAGTCATTATTGACCTCGTAGCGATGGCGATGCCGCTCCATTATTTGCTGTTGCCCGTAGAGCGCATAGGCTTTGCTGTTCGCCTCTAATACACAAGGGTACGCACCCAAACGCATGGTACCGCCCATATCTTTTACACCGCGTTGCTCCGACATTAAGTCAACGACCTTATTTTTTGAATCGGGGTTTATCTCTGCACTGTTTGCATCCGAAAGAGAGAGCACATTTCTTGCATACTCAATCATTGCAATTTGCATTCCCAAACAAATACCAAAATAAGGGACGCCCTCTTCCCTTGCATATTTTGCCGCGGCAATCATTCCTTCAATACCTCTTGTTCCGAAACCACCCGGCACCAAAATGCCGTCAACACCGCAAAGTTCGCTTTGCGCACCGTTTTTTTCAATCGTTTCACTGTCTACCCAACGAAGGTTTACTTTTGCACTGCAATGCATACCGCCGGCTTTCAGTGCTTCTACCACACTGATATAACTGTCGTGAAGCGCCACATACTTGCCCACAATCGCAATTTCACACACGGCGCTCGGCTGCTTTAAACGGTTTAACATTTCGCACCAATCGGATAAATCCGCCCGACCGCACCGAAGCCCTAATTTTTGGATAACAACACGGTCTAACCCCTCTTTTTGCATCATCATTGGTACCTCATAAAGAATGTCACAATCCGTGTTTTCAATCACACAGTCGGGTTCCACATTACAAAAGTGTGCAATTTTTTCTCTCAAATGTGCATCTAACGGCAAATCCGTACGACATACTAATATATCGGGTTTGATACCCATAGAGAGCAGTTCTTTTACCGAGTGTTGCGTGGGCTTGGTTTTAAGTTCTTGCGATGCTTTAATATACGGCACAAGTGTTACATGAATAAACAAACAGTTCTCTCTACCTACTTCCATATAAAACTGCCGGATAGCCTCAATAAACGGTTGTCCTTCAATATCGCCTATGGTACCGCCGATTTCGACAATGCAAACATCCGCATCGGGGGTAGAAGCAATAAAACGCTTAATTTCATCTGTAATATGCGGTATTACTTGTATGGTTTGCCCGCCAAAAGTACCGGCTCTTTCTTCATTTAAAATTTTCCAATACACCTTACCGGAAGTCAGGTTGGCGCTTTTGGAAAGGTGAATATCAATAAATCTTTCATAGTGCCCCAAATCAAGGTCGGTTTCCGCACCGTCTTCCGTAACGAATACCTCCCCGTGTTGCACGGGGTTCATCGTGCCGGGGTCCACATTTAAATACGGGTCTAACTTTTGAATGGTGACTGTTAAGCCACGGCTTTTGAGCAACCGTCCCAAAGAAGCAGCTGTGATGCCCTTCCCCAAACCGGAAACGACGCCTCCGGTTACAAAAATATACTTCTTGTTCATTATGATTCTCTCTTTCTGTTTAAATTCTAATTTAGCGCACTAAGTGTGCACTAAATTAGAATTTAAGCTGTTAGCTGTTAGCCGATAGCCGGTAGCGAGAGGGTGGGACACCCACACCCGTTTGATAGATGCCAAATTTGGATTAAATCCAAACTAATACAATCAAGTGCGAATGTGTCGCCCTTTCGCTAACCGCTAACTGCTGCCTGCTATCTGCTTAAATTCTAATTCGCCACATACATATTTGCATATGGTCTTGTAGATACCGGAATAAGTTTTTTAAAGGGGTTATTCATTATCTCGTCATAGCTTTTATCAAAATATTTACAATATCTTTTGACATAAAGAGCAAGTTCCCTTTTATCTTCATCGGTAAGGCTTGCAACTTTAATATTCGGGGAAAGATTTTCTGTCGGGAAACTTCCTCTGACAAAAATCTTCCCGCCGTGCATTCCCGAAGCACAATGCGTTCCGAAAAGCTTCTCGCCTCTTTTAAGATTCAACCCGAGCAAAACAATTGTTCCGCCCGCCATATATTCGCCGAGAAATGCGCCTGCATTCTGCCCAATCACCAGAACCGGTTTCATTCCCTTAAATTCTTTCATATGAATACCGGCACGGCAACAAACATTATCTCGAATATAAATTTGACCGTCACGCATACCGTAACCGAGCGCATCGCCTGTGTGCCCGTGAACAACGATTTCACCGCCACCCATTGTGTTACCGACAGCATCCTGCCCGTTACCGTAAAGAATAATCCTCCCGCCGTTCAAATAACAGGCAAGGTCGTTGCCCGCAGTGCCGTGGATTTCTACGGTTCTACCCTCATCAAGCGCACAGCCGATGTAGCGCTGCCCGTTGACATCGTTAACAACTGCTTTATTTTTTGAAAGGAGCGTTTCTTTAATTTCATCATTTACCTCGGCATATGCGCGAAGTCCTGCCGTAATACTCATACTGCTTCTCCTTTCAATCTTTTTTCTCTCACG
>CADBJA010000127.1 GCA_902794945.1 Oscillospiraceae bacterium | reverse complement strand
TTTACCAGCATCAATATGAGCCATAATACCAATATTTCTAGTTTTCTCAAGAGAAACTTTTCTTGGCATAATTCCCTCCTGCTAAGCCGTATTAGTATCTGTAATGAGCAAAAGCCTTGTTTGCCTCTGCCATCTTGTGTGTATCTTCCTTCTTCTTGTAAGCAGCACCTGTCTGATTACAAGCATCCATAATTTCCCCTGCAAGTCTTTCTTTCATCGTTCTCTCGGAACGCGCGCGGCTGTAGCCGACAATCCAACGAAGCCCTAAAGTCTGTCTTCTCTCGGGACGAACTTCCATAGGAACTTGATATGTGGAACCGCCGACTCTGCGTGCTTTTACTTCAAGAAGCGGCATTACATTTTCCATCGCCTCTTGGAACGCTTCGAGGGGTTCTTTACCTGTTTTTTGGTTGATGATTTCAAATGCATCATACACAATTTTTTGAGCAACGCCTTTTTTACCGTCTAACATAACGAAGTTAATCAAACGCGTTACTAATTTTGAATTATAAAGCGGATCAGGTAAAACATCACGCTTTGCGATTTGGCCTCTACGTGGCACTTCGCTTCCCTCCTTCATATAAATGATATCTTAGGTACTCGAGTCATAAAAATCCCGTTGGTACCGCGTGAAAGCCGATATATATAGACTTTCATCGGGCGTAAGCCCTGCGGAAAGATTTTATCGTTTAACTCGATATGGGCATACAAAAATTTACCCATAGATAATGGTAGAAGTAGTATAATTACTTCTTTGCCTTCGGGCGTTTTGCACCATACTTGGAACGGCTTTGCATTCTGCCGGTCACACCTTGGGTATCAAGGGTGCCTCTGATGATGTGGTAACGCACACCGGGAAGGTCCTTTACACGACCGCCGCGGATAAGCACAACGCTGTGCTCTTGAAGGTTATGACCTACACCGGGGATGTAAGCGGAAACTTCAATACCGTTGGTAAGACGGACTCTGGCGATTTTACGAAGCGCTGAGTTCGGCTTTTTCGGTGTTGCAGTCTTAACGGATGTGCATACGCCGCGCTTTTGCGGAGAAGCATTATCGGTTGCTACATTCTTCTTGGTGTTGAGGCCTTTTAACAAAGCCGGAGCTTTAGCCTTCTTTTCCGAAGTTTGTCTGCCGTTTCTAACTAACTGATTAAAGGTTGGCATTTTTTTCTCCTTTCTTTTGAATTTTTATTTCAAGGGAAAACCCTTAAATAACAATCTTGAATTATGAATTATGAATTTTGAATTGAGGACGGGCTCTGCCCGTACCCGATTGTAAAGATTTCTCGACTACGCTCGAAATGACAGATTATTGTCATCTCGACCGAAGCGGAGAGATCTGTTTCATTCTGAATGCGGAATTAGTGGTGGCGAAACAAAGTTTCGCATTGTAAAGATTCTTCGTTTCACTCAGAATGACATACTTGTTTCTGTCATCTTGAGGAGCAAAGCAACGAAAGATTCTAATTAATTTTGCATTTATAATTTAGAATTTAAAATTTTTTTCTTCTTTCTCTTGGGGCGAGCAACGCTCACCCCAAGATTAAGCGCTTCAAACCAAAATATTATATCACTCGGATATGGTATTTGTCAATGATTGTTGGAATTTTTCGAGCAATGATGCATCAATTTCTTCATTTTCATCATTGACCGGAATCACGCTCTTGGAATCCGCCGCGGCATAGCAATCCATACCGGTACCGGCGGGAATCAAATTACCGATGATAACATTCTCTTTTAAGCCGACCAGCGGGTCAACCTTGCCCTTGATAGCGGCATCGGTCAATACCCTGGTGGTTTCCTGGAAGGAGGCGGCACTCAAGAAGGAATCGGTGGCAAGCGATGCCTTGGTGATACCTAAGAGCACCGGCTCGGCTGTGGCAGGTGCCAAACCCTCTTCACCGGCTGCAATTCTTGCTTCCACTGCCTCATTCTCACGGTCAAACTCGGCTCTGTCAACCTGTGTGCCGGGAATTAAGCGGGTGGAACCGGACTCGATGACTTTGAGTTTTCTCATCATCTGGCGCACGATAACTTCAATATGCTTATCGTTAATATCAACACCCTGTTGGCGGTAGGTTTGCTGCACTTCGGTAATGAGGTAGTTATACACCGCATCTTCACCGAGCACACGCAAAATGTCTGCCGGGTTTTTGGAACCGTGTGTAAGCGGTTCGCCTTTCTTGACAAACCTGCCCTCAACCATATCCTGGTGCAGCCTTGCGCCGTAAGGGATGAGGTAGGATTTGGATTCTTTCTCTTCCTCATTCGTGATAACGGCGTGTTTTGCTTTCTTGATTTCTTCAAAAGAGAGCACACCGTCAATCTCGGAGATGATTGCCAAAGTCTTCGGCTTTCTCGCTTCAAACAGTTCTTCTACACGGGGAAGACCCTGTGTGATATCCGCAACGGAGGCAACACCGCCGGTGTGGAACGTTCTCATGGTCAACTGTGTACCGGGTTCACCGATGGACTGTGCCGCGATAACGCCGACACTTTCACCGATGTTGACATGCCTGCCTGTGGCAAGGTTCACACCGTAGCACTTCATACATACGCCGGATTTGGCACGACAAGTGAGCAATGAGCGGATTTTCGCCTCGGTGACACCGGCATCGACAATCATCTTCGCATCGTCTGCCGTAATCATTTTATCGGTACCGAAAATCTCTTTACCGTCAACCACAATCGGCTCGGCGAGGTAACGACCGGTCAATCTCTCTTCAAGGGATTCAATCACACGGCTACCGTCGGAAATGTTGTTGATGGTGAAGCCGTGCTTACAGCCGCAGTCTTCTTCTTTAATAATCACTTCTTGCGAAACGTCAACAAGCCTTCTGGTGAGGTAACCGGAGTCAGCCGTACGCAGAGCGGTATCGGCAAGACCTTTACGCGCACCACGAGAGGAGATGAAGTATTCGAGCACATTCAAGCCCTCACGGTAGTTGGAACGAATCGGAACCTCAATGGTTTTACCTGCCGTGTTTGCGATAAGACCACGCATACCGGCAAGTTGCCTTAACTGAGAGTCACTACCACGCGCACCGGAGTCTACCATCATATAAATGGGGTTCGGGTTCTTGGCGTTTTCGGCTTCAAAGTTTTCACTCAATGCAGTGGAAACTTCCTCCGTCGCCTGCTCCCAAATTTTAATAACTTTCTTGGAACGCTCGTTATTGGAGATGTAACCGCGGTTATAAAGGGCAGTTACATGGTCAATTTTTTCTTCGGCGGCATCCAACAGTTCTGCCTTTTGCGGCGGGATAATCGCATCCTTAACCGCTACGGTTAAACCGGAACGGGTAGAATACTTATAACCCTGCGCTTTAATAGCATCGAGCACGGTTGCAGTGGTGTTGATACCATGCACCTTAATGCACTGGTTGATGATTTTGCCGAGAGTCTTTTTGGTGATGAGGAAATCAATTTCCAAATCCAACGCATGAGCGGGGTCGCTTCTGTCTACAAAGCCTAAATCCTGCGGAATCGGTCTGTTGAAAATCAACTTACCGACGGTGGTGACAATGATGCCGGTACGGGTTTCACCGTTCACCTCTCTTGTCACCCTCACCTTACAAGGTGCATGCAAGCCCTGTTCATGCTCTTGGTAAGCCATAATGGCTTCATCTTCATTTCTATATACTTTGTAAACGGTATGCTCTACACCGTTTTCATCGGTTTCTACATGTGGTTCACCGGGCTCACCCTTTTGAATCATGGTGAGGTAGTATGAACCGATAATCATATCCTGCGTGGGCACGGCAACGGGTTTACCGTCACTGGGCTTTAAGAGGTTGTTGGCAGCGAGCATCAAGAAACGCGCTTCTGCCTGTGCCTCTGCGGAAAGCGGAAGGTGAACCGCCATTTGGTCACCGTCAAAGTCCGCATTAAATGCGGTACAGGCGAGCGGATGCAGTTTGATTGCCTTACCCTCTACAAGTACCGGTTCAAACGCCTGAATACCGAGCCTGTGCAATGTGGGCGCACGGTTGAGCATCACCGGGTGGTCTTTAATGACAACATCTAACGCATCCCACACATCGGGTCTTGCACGCTCAACAATTTTTCTTGCGGCTTTAATATTGCTTGCCGCCTCGGTCTCTACCAAGCGCTTCATCACGAAGGGTTTAAACAGTTCGAGTGCCATCTCTTTGGGCAAACCGCACTGGTAAATCTTGAGTTCGGGACCGACCACGATAACGGAACGGCCGGAATAGTCAACACGCTTACCTAAAAGGTTTTGACGGAATCTGCCCTGCTTACCCTTGAGCATATCGGAAAGGGATTTGAGTGCACGGTTGCTCGGACCGGTGACCGGTCTGCCGCGTCTGCCGTTGTCAATCAACGCATCGACCGCTTCTTGCAACATTCTCTTCTCATTTCTGACAATGATTTCGGGAGCGCCTAACTCCAAGAGTTTCTTTAAGCGGTTGTTACGGTTAATCACGCGGCGGTACAAATCATTTAAATCGCTGGTGGCAAATCTGCCGCCGTCAAGTTGTACCATCGGGCGAATATCGGGTGGAATGACCGGCACAACATCCAAAATCATCCACTCGGGGTGGTTGCCGGAATGTAAGAAGGCTTCCACTACCTCTAAACGCTTGGCAAGGCGTACTTTCTTTTGACCGACGGTGTTTTCAAGTTCTTCACTGAGTTGTTTGTGGAGCGCTTCCACATCAATCTCGGCGAGCAATTCTTTGATTGCCTCCGCACCCATACCGGCACGGAACGCATCATCATACCTTTCGAGATTGTCATAATACTCTTTATCATCCAAAATCTGCATTTTTTCGAGGTCGGTATCACCCGGGTCGATGACGATGTACCTTGAAAAATAGAGCACGCTCTCTAACTGCTTGGCAGAAATGTCAAGCATTAAGCCGATTCTGGACGGAATACCTTTAAAGTACCAAATGTGCGATACCGGTGCCGCAAGTTCAATGTGACCCATTCTCTCACGGCGCACT
>CADBJA010000126.1 GCA_902794945.1 Oscillospiraceae bacterium | reverse complement strand
TGCGAATGTGTCGCCCAATCGCTAACCGCTAACTGCTGCCTGCTATCTGCTTAAATTCTAATTTAGCCACCGCAAGGGTGGCGTAAATTAGAATTTATCTCAAATGATTGATTAAAAATTTATATTATGGTATTATAATAAAGATTAATATTTAAGGAGCAGTTATGAAAAAGAAAAAGCAGTCTTTTTTGAAATCCGTTTGGCACAGTGATAAAATTCTTATCAGCATACTATTTGTACTTTGTACCGGTATTGTCGCCTTTACCGGTTTTAGAATGCTTTATATTCAAAATAAAATATTTGCGGCTGTCAGTGTTTGTATAGCGCTTGTTGTATTGATGTTTTTACTTTTTTATTTTCTTTGCAAAAAAGCGGGCGGCACACACTGTGTAGCCGCCATCCTCAGAAAAAACAAAGTGGTACTGCTCAGCCTTTTACTTGCCGGCGTACTCTCTTTATTTGTTTTCGCAGTATATATGCTCTCACCTATCGGCAATTACACGGTATTGCGTATGGATTTATACCACCAATACGGTCCCTTATTTGCCGAGTTGTATGACAAAATCAGAGAAGGTAAATCCCTCTTTTACTCATGGAACAGCGGTGGCGGCAGCGGCTTTTTAGGCAATTTCTTTAACTATTTATCGAGTCCGTTTACGCTACTCATTTTTTGGTTTAGCAAAACGGAAGTGGTCACCACCGGCATTTCCGTAATCGTTTTTGCAAAGTGCATCGCCTCTGCCGGCACTTTCTCTTACTACTTAAAAAAGCGCTTTCAAACGGCTTCTTACAGCGTTTGCGCGTTTTCTCTTTTGTATGCTTTCAGTGCGTATTTTATTGCATATTTCTGGAATGTGATGTGGTTAGATGCCATTGTGGTATTACCGCTTGTATTCTTGGGCATAGAGCGCATCATTGATTCTTCAAACGGAAAGTTATATTTTTTCTCTCTCATATACACATTTTTAACAAACTACTATATGGCATATATGGTTTGTATATTCAGTGTGATTTACTTCTTTGTTTATTACATCTCAAACTACACTTTCGGCGCATTATATGTGCCGAAAACCTGTGATATGCCTCGCTTTTCAAAAATCAGGCAATCCAGGCTGCTCTGTGCGGGACTTCGCTTTGCGGGTGTTTCTCTGCTCGCGGCGCTGTGTTGTGCGGCGGTTCTGTTGCCGATATACAAGGTGCTCACGGCTTCTTCCGCCACTAAAGATACCCTGCCGTCCAACCCCGAGTTATATTTTGATATTTATGATTATATTGCGGCGCACTTGGCAGCACTCGAGCCGACCATTCGCAGCAGCGGCGGTGATGTGACACCGAATGTGTATTGCGGCATTATTACGGTACTGCTCTTCCCGCTGTACTTAATGAGCAAGCGCATCGGGTGGAAAGAAAAAGTGATGCACACCGTCTTTTTGGTCGTGGTATTCTTTATGTGCAATATTAATATTACCAATTTTGTATTGCACGGCTTCCATTTCCCGAATGATTTACCGTATCGCTTCTCATTCATCTATTCTTTCGTATTACTCATTTGTGCTTTCAGAGTATTCCGATATATCCGCGATTACAACTACAAAACACTCATACTCGTAGGAGGCGGCGGAGTATTATTATGCGTTATCGCACAAAAATTTGATTTACGGTATGTAGACGATTTCACCGTTTACTTCTCTATTGCGTTTTTCGTGTTATATACCCTTGTTATCTGTGCTTGTATCAGCAAAAAACTTTCAAGAGTGATGACAGGCGTGGTACTGTGTTGCGTGGTCGTATGCGAAGTACTCATTTGCGATGTGCCCAAATTTGAGTTTGGTGTGCAGGAATCCGACTATGTGGAAGATTATGATGAGTACACCGAGGCAATTGAGCGTATTCACAAAGAGGATGACAGCGTTTATCGCTTAGAATTAAATGATATTCCGACTGAACTGAGAATGTCCCCATGTTGGTATAATTATGAGGGGATGAACTGTTTTTCCTCAATGGAAAGCGAACAATTTGCGCATATGCAGTTCCGCCTGGGGAATTTCTCAAACAAAATCAATTCCTTTATGTATCACAACCAAACACCCATTTATAATATGATGTTTAATATAAAGTATGTGATAGATAATAACAACCCGCTCAAACTCAATGAAAACCATTACGAATATATCAGGGGTTCGCGTGAAAAATTAACGACCTACCAAAGCAAATATGCCACTTCCATCGGCTTTGCAGTCAACAAAGCGATAGCGACCAAGTGGAAACAAGATGAAAGTTTCATCAACCGATTTGACATTCAAAGCGAGTTCTTGCGCTTAGCCACGGGTGTAAAAGATAATTTCTTTGAGCCCGTTACACTGTATACGGACGGTGCTTCCGGCTGTTCCATCAACAATTTTGAAAATACCACTACCGGCTCTTTTGCCTTTACGGTGTATAATGAAGAAGAGGGCGCCAACTTCGGTCTAAACTTTACCGCCGATAAACAGGCGAATTATTATTTGTTTGTCGGCTCGCTTCACGATATTGAAAAAGCCGAAATCAAAACCGACACTTATACCAAAACACAAGAGATGAAAGACAATCCGTACATTTTGGATTTAGGTGTTTTGAAAGAAGGCGAAGAAGTCAAAATCACCTCTTATATTGGTGAAGATGTCACTGCCGGTGACGGCTATTTATGGGCTGTCAGAGCAAATGATGAAGCGTTACAAAAGGCGTACAACATCATCAATGATGACGGTTTATTACAAGTCGAAGAAAAAACCGACACCTATATTAAGGGAACATTTACCGCAAACAAAGGCGAAATATTATACACCTCTATCCCCTACGATGCCGGGTGGAAATGTTTTGTTGACGGCACGCCCGTAAAACCGTATCAGGTGTATGATGCGCTCATCGGGCTTGAAACCGGCGAAGGCACGCATACGGTGGAATTCAAATACACGCCCGAAGGGCTCGTAACCGGTGCCATCATTAGCGGTATCACAATAGCGGCAATTGCGGTATACTTTATTCTGAAAAAGGTTGTGATTTACCTCATTGCCCGTGTGACGGATAAACTATTGATACACGAAATATAAACCGAAAGCAGGGATATTGGAGATACACCGATATTCCTGCTTTTTTTGTTTATGTCAAGAAGATTTTTAACAAATTTATTACTTTGTACAAATCGAAAAAAATTAGACATAATTTGATATATTTTTCTACAATAATATGCATTGAAAATAAATGTCGAAACCATTAGAATATTAGTAATAGGTGTGCAAACCCGCTTTTTGCCGATTTTGCCCTATTTTTCGTTACAAAAACACGCAATACCCGGTGTATTGCCTGAATTTTAGGAGGTTTTTAAGATGGCTGATGTACTTACCCGCTTTAATTCTCTTCCCTGCGGCCCCATTGGCATTATTGCAATGAAAGGTTGTGAGGAAATCGTCAACAAGATTGATAAATACCTTGTAAAATGGCGCACGGAGAGCACGAGTGAACTCAAAAATGAAATTGATTTAAAAGGTTATATTCGTGATTCTTACCAAATTCCGGTTTACCTGCCCCGTTTCGGTTCGGGTGAAGCGAAAGGTGTGATTCAAACAAGTGTCAGAGGTATGGATTTATACATTGTGTGTGACTGTTTTAACTACGGTGTCACCTACAAGATGTACGGTCAGGTTGTTCCGATGAGCCCGGATGACCACTTTGCAGATTTAAAAAGAATTATTGCCGCAGCAGGCGGTCACGCTAAAAGAATCACCGTTGTGATGCCGATGTTATACGAAGGCAGACAGCACAAGCGCTCCGGCAGAGAGAGTTTAGACTGCGCTTTGGCACTGCAGGAACTTGCCGGCATGGGTGTTGAAAATATCATCACCTTTGATGCGCATGACCCGAGAGTTTCCAATGCCATCCCTCTTAAGAGTTTTGAAAATGTGGCTACCAACTACCAAATGATTAAAGCGCTTATTCGTGAAGTGCCGGATATTAAGATTGATAAAGACCATTTGACCATCATTTCCCCGGATGAGGGCGGTCTTGGCAGATGTATTTATTACTCCTCCGTGTTGGAACTTGAACTCGGTATGTTCTATAAGAGAAGGGATTACTCTCAAATTGTTGACGGCAGAAACAAAATTATCTCTCACGAATACCTCGGCTCCAGCCTTGAGGGCAAAGATGTGATTATTGTAGATGATATGATTTCTTCCGGCGATTCAATGATTGATGTTGCCAAGCAGTTAAAGGCACGCAATGCCAACAGAGTGTTTATTTGCTCTGCATTCGGTCTGTTCTGTAACGGGCTTGAAACCTTTGACGAAGCGTATGAACAGGGCTTAATCACAAAGGTGCTGACCACCAACACAATTTACAGGACCGAAGAATTAAAGAGCCGTGAGTGGTACGGTGAAGTGGATATGAGTAAATATATCTCTTACATCGTTGAAATCCTCAACCACGATGCTTCGATTGAAAGCATTATTGATACAAAAGACAGAATTAAAAACCTCTTAATCAGAAAAGGCTATAAAAGTGAATAAGTGATAAAAAAGGGGCTGTGAAAGCCCCTTTTCAGTTGCTCATTTCATGCGCAGTTGTTGCACAGTTGCTTGTATCACAAGCAGTTGCAATCAAAGCTTGCAGCCAATATATTCAGACAGATAATGAGAAAGAATATACCAAACAGTAAGGGCGTTCAACAAACTTCTTTCTTATTCTCCCATTTGCAACAAATTATTCTTTTCAACTGTGAACAAAGTGAACAACATTCGCTACGCGATAACTGTTTGCAAAGCAAGCAATAAAAAGGGACGGCTCAACTGGCTCTTTTCCTAAAACCGTGAAATCAAAGAAAAATCTAAAACGCAACAGAAGTTGCAAATAGTTGTTTTCTTTGCAAACAGATGAGGAGTAGAAGCACACAGAACAAATTTTCAACAGCAAAGCGTTTGAAAATTCTGTGTGCTTCGGAAAGTTTCGGGGGTTTCCAAAGGGGTATTAGAGATGTTA
>CADBJA010000125.1 GCA_902794945.1 Oscillospiraceae bacterium | reverse complement strand
GGGTGTGGGTGTCCCACCCTCTCGCTACCGGCTATCGGCTAACAGCTAACAGCTTAAATTCTAATTTAGCCACCGCAAGGGTGGCATAAATTAGAATTTCCACCCCTGCGGGACAAACAACTCATCAAACACCTGCACGGCGTAGTGGTCTGTCATACCGGCGATATAATCGCACACGGCACGCTCTACGCCCTCCGCCGAAGCAATATGTTTATACTCGGCGGGCAGTTCGCTCTCGTGTTCACAAAAGTATGTATAAAGCGATTTAATGAGGATATCCGCCTTTTTCTCTTCACTTTTGCACACGGGGTTTAAATACACATGCTCAAACATAAATGCGTTGAGCCTGTCGAAGACTTCCCACATCTCATCTTCCATTTTGATGACATTATCGGCAGGGTTTTCGGCATCCGTCACACTCGCGGTGATGGTGCTTAAAACCAATGCGTTAATGCGTGAAGAGGTAGAGTAGCCCATTTTCTCGTGCACTTCATCGGCAATCTGCGCTTCGGTAATCACGCCCGCGCGCAGGGCATCATCAATATCGTGATTAATATAGGCAATGCGGTCGGCAAGGCGCACGAGCCTGCCCTCTAATGTAGAGGCTTCCTCCCCCTTGGTGTGGCACAAAATACCGTTGCGCACTTCGGCGGTCAGGTTTAAGCCCCTGCCCTCTTTTTCTATTTTTTCGACCACACGCACGCTCTGTTCATAGTGTTTAAACCCTTTTTTATACACGGCATCGAGTGCACGTTCACCGGCGTGCCCGAACGGGGTATGCCCCAAATCGTGCCCGAGGGCAATCGCCTCGGTTAAATCTTCATTGAGTTTTAACGCTCTGGCAATGGTGCGCGCAATTTGCGTCACCTCAAGTGTATGGGTTAAGCGGGTGCGGTAATGGTCCCCCTCCGGCGAGAGGAATACCTGTGTTTTGTGCTTTAAGCGGCGAAAGGATTTGCAGTGAATAATCCTATCCCTGTCACGCTGCCAGCAGGTGCGGATGGCATCTTCCGCCTCTGCCTTACTTCTGCCGGCGGTTTCGGCAGCAAGTGCCGCACCGCGCGCCAGGGTTTGGCGCTCGTGTTCTTCTGTTCGGGTTCTGATATTGTTCATCTCTCACACCTGTAATGTTTCGGCAATTTTTGCGTTTCGAATACTATATACGCAAAAATGCGGGCAATTACTTTAATTATTTTTATTTTTTAAATATTTTTTCAAATATTTGCCGGTATACGACTTTTTACACGCCGCCACTTCTTCGGGTGTGCCGGCAATCACGATGTGAGCGCCTTTGTCGCCGCCTTCGGGACCTAAGTCAATAATATGGTCGGCTACTTTAATCACATCCAAATTATGTTCAATCACCAACACGGTGTTGCCGTTTTCCACAAAGCGCTGCAACACATCAATGAGCCGATGCACATCTGCCGTGTGCAAGCCGGTGGTGGGTTCATCTAAAATATAGAAGGTGTTACCGGTGGATTGCTTGGAAAGTTCGGTCGCCAACTTCACACGCTGCGCCTCACCGCCCGAAAGGGTGGTTGCCGGCTGCCCGATTTTGATGTAACCGAGACCGACATCATACAGCGTTTGCAGTTTCCTTGCAATTTTGGGCACGGCGCTGAAAAACTGCACACCCTCTTCCACCGTCATTTCAAGCACATCATAAATACTTTTACCTTTGTACTTGACTTCGAGCGTTTCTCGGTTGTAACGCTTGCCCTCGCACACTTCACAATCGGTATAAACATCGGCAAGGAAATGCATTTCAATTTTCACTATACCGCCGCCCTGGCACGCCTCACACCTGCCGCCTTTTACATTAAACGAGAAACGGGAGGCGGTGTAGCCGCGCTCTTTGGCATCCTTCGTTTGGGCATAGAGTTTGCGAATATCATCAAACACACCGGTGTAGGTGGCGGGGTTGGAACGCGGTGTTTTGCCGATGGGTGACTGGGTAATCTCAATCACATTGTCGAGTTGCTCTACCCCGAGAATATCGTCAAACTTGCCCTCACGCTTTTTGGCGTGGTTGAGTTCATTTGCCAGGCGTTTGTATAACACTTCGTTGACAAGGCTCGACTTACCGGAGCCGGACACACCGGTCACCGCCGTAAATGTGCCGAGCGGAATAGCCACATCAATATTTTTTAAGTTGTTTTGGTATGCACCCTTGATGGTTAAGATTTTACCGTTACCGGTGCGCCTTATTTGGGGCACTTCAATCTCTTTTTTACCACTAAGGTATTGCCCGGTGATAGAATCTTTACACTTTTTAATATCCTCCACCGAACCGGCGCACACCAAGTTGCCGCCGTGTACACCGGCACCGGGGCCGACATCCACCACATAATCGGCAGAACGAATGGTATCTTCATCGTGCTCTACCACAATGAGGGTGTTGCCGATGTCACGCAGGTGTTTTAAGGTTTCTAACAGCCGGTCATTATCGCGCTGGTGCAAGCCGATACTCGGCTCATCCAAGATATATAACACACCCATCAGGGAAGAACCGATTTGTGTCGCCAAACGAATACGCTGGCTCTCACCGCCCGAAAGGGTGGCGGAGGAACGCGAGAGGGTTAAGTATTCAAGCCCCACGGAATTTAAGAATAAAAGCCTGTCGTGAATTTCTTTGATAATGGGCTTTGCGATAAACTCATCGCGTTTGTTCAACTCTAATGCGTCTATAAACTCTAATGCATCTTTAATGCTTTTTTCGGTCAACTCATAAATGTTGATACCGCCCACGGTAACGGCAAGGCTCTCTTTTTTGAGGCGCTGCCCGTGGCAGGCGGCACACTCACTGACCGCCATATACTTTTCGATATCCGCCTTCGCCCAATCGCTTGAGGTAGATTCGTAGCGACGGTTCAAGTTGGTGATAATGCCCTCAAACTCACTCATATAGGTGCCCGAGCCGAAATCGGTGGTGCGGGTAAATTTAATCTTTTTGCCGTTCGTGCCGTAAAGCAGGGCATCGAGTGCTTCTTTCGAGAAATCTTTAATGGGCGTATCAAGCGTAAAACCGTATTCTTTGGCAAGCCCCTTGTAGTACATCATCGCAATGGAACCGCTGTCATCCGCACTCCAGCCGCCGGGTTTGATGGCTCCCTGTTTGATGGATAACTTCCGGTCGGGAATCACGAGTGCCGGGTCAATCTCCATAAATGTGCCCAAGCCGGAACACTTGGGGCAAGCGCCCATCGGGTTATTAAACGAGAACATCGCGGGCGTTAACTCTTCAATATTTACATCATGTTCGGGGCAGGCATAAGCAAGAGAAAACGAGAGTTTCTCCCCACCCACCACATCAATGAGCACGGCGTTGCCGGAAAGTTTGACGGCATTCTCGACCGAATCGGTTAAGCGGGTGAGTATATCCTCTTTTATCACGAGGCGGTCCACAATGACTTCAATGTTATGCTTTTTATTTTTCTCAAGTTTTATCGGTTCGGCTAAATCGTAAATGATACCGTCGGCTCTCACACGCACATAGCCTGATTTTTTTAAATCGTTTAATTCTTTGACATACTCGCCCTTACGGTTTTTGACAATGGGCGCGAGCACTTGTATTTTTGTTTTTTCGGGCAGTTTTAAAATGCGGTCAACCACCTGGTCTACCGTTTGCCGCTCAATCGGTCTGCCGCATATCGGGCAGTGCGGAATACCCACTCTTGCATATAACAGGCGGAAATAATCGTAAATCTCCGTCACCGTCCCCACGGTGGAACGCGGGTTTTTGGAGGTGGTTTTTTGGTCAATGGAAATGGCAGGACTCAAGCCCTCGATGTAGTCCACATCGGGCTTGTCCATCTGTCCCAAAAACTGGCGGGCATAACTCGAAAGGCTTTCAATATACCTGCGTTGCCCTTCGGCAAAAATGGTATCGAACGCCAGGCTCGATTTGCCCGAACCGGAAAGACCCGTAAACACGGTTAACGAGTCACGGGGAATTTTTACATCAATGTTTTTTAAGTTGTGCTCTCTGGCACCTTTTACAAATATATCTTTTTGCATCATCTAATCCTAACCTTTTAATGCCTCCCCTTGTGAGGGGAGGTGCTTTGCATAGCAAAGCGGAGGGGTAGTTATTAAAATTATGAATTTGGAATGTTGAATGTTGAATTGCGGGCGGGGCACCCGCACCCGATTTTTTTAATGCGGAATGAATGATAGCGAAACAAAGTTTCGTAATAATTCTACATTTTACTTTCTACATTCTACTTTCGGACGAGCAATGCTCGTCCCTTGTGCCTTGTGCCTTAAAAATCGGGTGCGGGTGTCCCGCCCTTTAATTCCGAATTCCGCATTCCGAACACCGAATTATATTGACTACCCTTCCGTCACGCTTACGCGTGCCACCTTCCCTCACAAGGGCAGGCGTTAAGCGGTTTTTAAATCTAATTCTATTTGCCTTTTCTGATTTTCTCTATCTTATCTCTCAAATACGCCGCGTGCTCAAATTCCAAAATCTTGGCAGCCTGCTTCATCTCTTTTGTTAAGCGCTCAATGAGAATTTCACGCTCTTTGGGTGAAAGGTATTTGGTCTTTTTCTTTTCCAAATCCTCTTTATGGGTAGAGATTTCAAGCACATCGCGTACCCCTTTTGTAATGGTTTTTGGGGTAATACCGTGCGCTTTGTTGTAAGCCATCTGCTTTTCGCGGCGGCGGTTGGTTTCGCGAATGGCGCGCTCCATCGAATCCGTCACCGTGTCGGCATACATAATCACTTCGCCGTGCGCATTGCGCGCCGCCCTGCCGATGGTTTGGATGAGCGAGGTTTCGCTACGCAGGAAGCCCTCTTTATCAGCATCGAGTATCGCCACAAGGCTTACTTCCGGTATATCAAGCCCCTCTCTTAAAAGGTTGATACCCACCAACACATCATACTCACCCAAGCGCAGGTCACGGATAAGTTCCATACGCTCTATGGTATCTACATCAAAGTGCAAGTAACGCACTTTAATGCCGGTTTCTTCTAAAAAGTCGGTCAAATCCTCCGCCATTTTAATAGTAAGTGTCACAA
>CADBJA010000124.1 GCA_902794945.1 Oscillospiraceae bacterium | reverse complement strand
ACAAATACAATCAAGTGCGAATGTGTCGCCCACCACTCTTCTCTCTTCTCTTTTCTCTCTTCTCTTTTATCGAGCGTTAGTGAGATAAATTAGAATTTAGCCACCGTTGAGGTGGCATAAATTCTAATTTGATTTAATCGCAACTTTTACTTTTTTGGCTTCGATTTTTACGGGGTTTTTAAACAGCGCCGCAAATAAAAATGCGATGTAATAAAAGGCGAACGAGAGCAGGTATAAAGTACCCTTTATAAGAATGCTGCCCATCAAGAAAATGTGCTGTGCATAATAGCCGAAATTTGCGGCAACGATATACACATTCATACCGAACATATACACGGCGATGCACATACCGACTGCGGCTGCCACTATCATAAACGGTTTATAATTTTTCTCTTTTATGACCAAAATCGCACTAACCAAACTCAACAATGCAATCAGTGCAAACATCGCAAAAACGGGGTATGCGGTAGGGCTTGCCTTTTGCGAAAACAGAGCATTGACATATACGAGCCTTGCCGCCATCACCACGGCGCTGATAAACTGTGCCAACAGTGCAACGGTAAACATCTTTTTATAAGATGGGCTGTGTTTTAAATACAATGCGGCACCGATAATAAAGAATACCGCGGGGAATGCCATTGCCGCCGCTTTGCCGCTCTCGGCAATCAAAGTATGGGCAAATGTAGCACCGCCCGATAACACTAAGCGGTATATCACGCCGTACCCGGCTTGTGCCAAAAACATAACCAAACCGATACCGAAAAATACAATGCTTAAAATCGGCAATGCTTTGCCGCCTTTTTTTCTGCTCATTTTTCTTACCTCTTTCCCTATTGATATGTTTTTACTTTAACACATTACAGAAAATTTTACAAGTAAACGGACAGTGTGGATTTCACACCGTCCGTTTTTATACCTCGTATTCACAAATGGTTTTTCTCGTTTGCAAAATATCGATAGCCGATTGTATCTTTTCATCCCCGCCGATAATAATAACTTTGCAGTCGCTATGTGAGCGTAGAATAAAAGTAATTTGGAATGGTTTATGCTCGGGAACGCACCCGCTCATTTGCCGTTTTTTGAGCGATTACCTGCGAGGTGCTGACATTCCCTCATACGCTTTTTTCATAACATTGACTTTAAAAGTAATGGATGTTATGCTGAAAGTCAGACTGAGCGACAGAAAGAAGAGAGAATATGGAAACCATTAAAAAGAAAATCAGAAAAAACTGGAAAAATGATGTCAAAACCGCCTTTTTTATTGTGGTGGGCAATGCGTTGTTGGCATTTTTGGTAGCTGCGTTTATTATTCCCCACGGTATTATTATGGGCGGCACCACCGGTATTGCGATTGTGGTTGGTAAATATTTCGATATTGATGTTTCTCTCTTTGTGTTTATACTCAATGCGGTACTGTTGATTTTGGGGCTGTTACTCATCGGCAAAAAGTTGTTCTTCACCTCGATTGCCAGCACCCTTCTTTACCCGGTATTTTTAGCATTGTTTCAACGCATTCCCGGTATTGATAAGTTGACCGATAACACCCTGCTTGCCGCTTTGTTTGCCGGTGTACTGATGGGGCTCTCGCTCGGGCTTGTAATGCGTGTGGGTTCCTCTACCGGCGGCATGGATATTGCCAATTTAATTCTCAGCAAATGGACACACAAATCGGTTGCCGTTTTTGTGTACTTAACCGATATTATTGTAGTCGGCGCACAGGCACTGACCTCTGATGCAGAGAGTATTTTGATGGGCATTGTGGTACTCGTGCTCGAAAGTTTGGTGCTCGACCAAATTATGGTATTCGGTCAGTCACAAATTCAACTGTATGTGGTATCGGAACAATATGAGAAAATCAAAAATCGCTTTTTGCGTGAATTACAAGCCGGCGTTACCTTAAGCCACATTCAAACCGGTGTGCTTGAAAAAGAGCAAAAAGCGGTGATGTGCATTATTCCCTCCAGAAAACTGTACCAGGCAAATGAAATTATCAGCGAGACAGACCCCGATGCATTTATTACCATTACCAAAATTAAAGAAGTGCACGGACGAGGTTTTACTGCCGAGCGCTATGCACTGGAGTTAGAAGAAATTACCGAACCAAACCAAGATTAGTCTTTACAATTTTAAAAAATAAATGTATAATAATTGCACTGCCCAAAGAGCAGTGCATTATATTTCCGCCCATAGTATAATGGATAGCACGCAAGATTCCGGTTCTTGAGATAGGGGTTCAACTCCTCTTGGGCGGGCCAAAAAAATATATATGACTTCGGTCATATATATTTTTTTAGCTTAATCTGCATTAGAAAGAGGAGTTGAACCGTAGTCCATCTCGCGGCGGTTCGCCTTGGCGGAGCCGTGAGGGATATACAATGGAATGCGGCGGGCTCACGCAGTGAGCATAGGAGCGAACACACAGTGCGCATTCCAACTCCTCTTGGGCGGGCCAGAAAAAACCTCGCTTTTGCGAGGTTTTTTCAATGAAATAAATTTCCTTACGGAATTTATGAAGTATCTCTGCGAGATATGAAGTAGCTGTCGCTATGAAGTATGCTTCGCATATGATAGGAATTTTAGCCGAGCGAAGCGACCGCCAAGGTTCTGACTGCTTGCAGTCAGGTTCTTATTTCACTTCATATTGCAGTGGTAACTGCAATACTTCATAATTCGTTAGAATTACTTCATATTGCGTAGCAATACTTCATTAAATATGATATAATAAAAGAAAACCAAAGGGTGATACATAAAATGAGAGAGAATAAACTTGCCGATTTATCTATGGATTTTGCAGTGGAGGTATTAGATACATTCGATAATATAAAAGGTCATCAATCACTTGTTAATCAGATTGAATGTTCCGCAACAAGCATAGGCGCAAATATTAGAGAAGCAAATTACGCTCATGGAAGAGCAGATTTTATTGCAAAACTGCAAATCGCTTTGAAAGAATGCTATGAAACAGAGTATTGGTTAGAATTATTCAAAAAAGCGAAGCTACTCAATGAAACAAAATCAAAAGAATTAATGGATAAATGCGGTACCATTCGCAGAATTTTGGTAGCTTCCATTAATACCACCAAAAACAACATATGATTCCCTGAACTCCCTGTAAAGGGAGTTTTTATTTTAAGATAATTGACAAAACCCCTCAAACAGTGCTACAATGAAAGAGCCAAATAATTATAAAGTTAATATGATTGCTAAATGTAAAACTATACTGCATTTGTGGGATAGTATTTTTATCTATACGGTAAAAATGCATGCTCATATATTATGGACTATTCTACAATGTAGTGTAGCAATCATTTTATAATTGTTTGGCGACAGTTGGGCTTGCGTTTTTGGGCGTACGGCTCCGGCTGTGCGCCATTTTTATTTTTGGAGGAAAAACAATGAACAAAAAAGTAGCATTTTCTTTCGTGGGGGTAATCTCCATCATATTAGGTATTGTATGTTTCTTTTTGGATGTAGGTAGAACTGTTGATTTTAATACATAGGGTGGTGATGCATACACCGGTATTCAACACGCTTCTGCCACAACAGCCAACAATATTAAATATCTATCGGAAATAGTAAAATGTGGTTTCGGTTTTGTATTAATAATAGCCGGGTTGGTTTTGATTATGATTGCGATAACTGCTGAAAAAGCGAATAAACCATCACAAGCCATTATGAAAGAAACCGGTGATTCCACTATTGTTTCAAATACGACTCCCGTAGCAAATGAGCAAAATGACGATTTAGAAGAAATTTCAAAATCCGAGATTGACTATGTTGGCGCCATAAAAGAGATTCAAAAAAAGTTTGAAAAAGGTGAAATAACGAAAGAAGAAATGAAAAAGCGGATTGAATCAATCTAATGGAAGTTCTTTATAAAAACAACTTAACAGAATCATTAAAACTATAAATAGAAAAAGAAATATATTTCTTACATATTCACTGCCTGCAACACATATTCCGTATGTGTTGCAGGCTTTTTTACAAACAACTGTTTTTAAAATCATTCTCAACGGCATAAAAATATGGTATAATACTTTCATAAAGAAAGAACAGGAGAAAACCGATGAAAATTCTCATTCAAACCGTTACAACCGCGGGCTTTTCCATGGACTATATTTGTTTCGGAAACGGTGCCGAAACCATGGTGATTTTGCCGGGACTCAGTGTGCAAAGCGTACTCCAGCAGGCAAAAGCGATTGCAAAGCAATACGCGCGCTTTACCGATGATTATACCGTCTTTTTATTTGACAGGCGCAAGGAACTGCCGCCGGTATACACAGTAGAAGATATGGCAAACGATACTGCCGCAGCCTTTGAGTCGCTCGGCTTGGAAAACATTTATTTGTTCGGCGCTTCCCAGGGTGGTATGATAGCGATGCTCATAGTACTTGACCACCCGCACCTTGTAAAAAAACTCGCTTTGGGTTGCACTGCCGCACGCTTACCCGCGGCACAGGCAGAGGTGTTTAATGCATGGTTGCATTTTGCCGCAACGGGAGAGAGAAAAAAACTCTATGAATGTTTTGCCGAGGCAATTTACCCCCCGGCGCTGTTCAAAAAATACCGCCCCATGCTCGGTTTGATGGCAAAAGGGGTAACGCAAGAAGATTTAAGGCGCTTTATCACACTTGCCGAAGGCACTGCCGCTTATGATATTTTAGAGAGGGTGCCTGCTATCCGACAACCTGTTTTGGTGCTTGGTGCAGAGGATGACGGCGTGCTCGGTCCGCAAGCCGCAAAAGAACTTGCCGCTGCATTAAAAAACAACCCGCACGCCTCCAGCCATATTTACGAACCCGGCTATGGTCATGCCGCTTATGATACGGCGCCGGATTTCGGCAAACGCGTTTTTCGGTTTTTTAGCGACAAATAAGAACCTGACACAAAGTGTCAGAACCTTGGCGTTCGCATAACTTCGTTATGCTCGGCTAAGTGAATAATTAAGGGCGACACATTCGCACTTGAATGTATTAGTTTAGATTTAATCCAAAATCGGTTTAAATATGCGCATAATAGATATTATCTTTTCA
>CADBJA010000123.1 GCA_902794945.1 Oscillospiraceae bacterium | reverse complement strand
CGGTAAAATCAAGTGCGAATGTGTCGCCCTTAATTATTCATCATTCATTATTCATTCTTCATTATTTAGCGCACTTAGTGCGCTAAATTAGAATTTAGCCACCCGCAAGGGGTGGCATAAATTAGAATTAATCAATATTAACCCCTTTGCCAAGTAACTTGTTGCCGATGAGATAAACCACGGCATCTGCTACGGCATACATGAGCGCGCAACAAGCGGCAAGTTGTTTTAAGATGCCCCAAAGGCTCTCATAATCGGCATTTCGCAGATTTTCCGTAAAGAGTTTGCCGATGTCGGGGTTGATGAGGTACAGCACGCCGATGCCCGACAACACAAACAGTGCTACCGCTAAGTAAATGCCGACAGCCGCCAACACACCTTTGAGTGTTTTGTTGCGCGAACAGCGCTCTCCGATGACCGTGCCGGTGAAGATACACAGTAACAGCGCCAAAATCTCTTCTATGAGCACGATGCCGAGCAACACCGTTTCGGTTCTTACCAAGTCGGTAAACCACCGAAAGTTTTTCACTGCCGAAATTGTGATGATAACACCGATGGCAATGACCGCTAAGGTAATCACACTCGCCAACAGGGAAGAAAGCACTTTTGAAGCAAACAATGCGCTCCTTTTTACCGGCAAGGTGTGTGTGAGGTAGGCTTCATCTTTAAACAGATTGTTTTTAAAGCGTACAAAACAGCGAATGACGAGTGTGATTCCGGCGGCAAAACACGCGGCTAAAAAGAGGTTTGAGGAGATTTTGTCCACAATCAGCCAACCGAAAACTGCCGGGTGTGCGTTGTAGGTTTTGTTTGTTACCAGTGCGCAAACCGCTGTCACCAAAACGGCAATGTAGTAATACGGCATCGTTTTCATTAACCATTTAAAATCATATCGAAACAGTTTTTTCAGCATTTGAATCGCCTCCTGAAAATATCATCAATACTGCCGCCTTCCGTTTCACGCAACGCATCGGCGGCAGAATGTAACACCACTTTCCCGTTGTCTATAAAAATCACTTCATCGAGTATGCGCTCTATATCCGCTATGATGTGGGTGGAGATAATGAGTGAAGCATTTTCGGAAAAGTTTTGTAAAATGGTATCTAAAATGTACTCTCGTGTCGCCGGGTCCACACCGCCGAGCGGTTCATCCAAAATGTATAAATCGGCATCGCGTGACATCACTAAAATCAGTTGCAGTTTTTCTTGCATTCCCTTACTCATTTTAGAAATTTTCATGCTCTTTTCCAAATCTAAGTCTGCCAACAGGCGCTCTGCTTTGGGGCGGTCAAAGTTTTCATAGAAATCGGCAAAGTAGTCAAATACTTTTTCTACTGTCATATCCCTGTCTAAATAGGTTCTTTCGGGCAGGTAGGAAATGCGCTTTTTTGATTCCACGCCGATAGGCTCATTTTTAAAAAGAATCTCGCCGGCAGTAGGGGTCAGTAAGCCGTTAATGAGTTTTATGAGCGTGGTTTTTCCCGCACCGTTTTTGCCGAGAAGACCGTAGATTTTTCCCGGTTCGGTGGCAATGTTTACACTATCGAGTGCAAGGGTTTTATCAAATCGCTTGGTTAAATTGTTGCAAGTGAGTATATTCATTTGCCTTCACCTCCAAAATGGTTTATATAGTTAAGTGCTTCAGTATCGGAATAACCGATGTTTTGCATTTCTTCAAAAAATTTAGCGGCTTTTTCTTTGGCAAGGGCGTTTTTGGCAATGAGAATGGTATTCGCATCGGAACTGACAAACTTGCCGTTGGTGCGCTCGGTGTAGATTAAGCCTTCGTTTTCAAGTTCTGTGAGCGCTTTTTGCACTGTGTTCGGGTTCACCTTTGCCGCAAGCGCCAATTCCCTGACAGAGGGTAATTTTTCGCCCGGTTGGAATTTGCCTGACACAATCTGCGTGCGCAGCAGTGAACTTATTTGCAAATAAATCGGTCGTTCGTTATCAAAAACAAAGTCCATAGTAACCTCCTTTCACTGTATCACTTGACTAACACAATGATACAACGATTGTGTCAATATGTCAAGCATTTTTTTCAAGTGTTCAATAAAAAGCAACCGCAAACATCCTGTTTGCGGTTGCCTGTATAAAAAGTATAAAGATATATTATTTATTATCGGTTAAAATGCGCTTTAAAACAGCATTTTAAACATTTCTAAATGATTTCTTCTGCAAATTTTTTAATTCTCTCGGCGCTTTGCTCACGCGTTTCATCGTTTGCTTCGGTCGAGTATGCCCAAATTTTTGAATGGGTTTTGCGCTCTAAATCGTCAATTAAAAACTTTTCATTTTCCACGAAACTGGTGGCAAAGTAGTAAAGTTTTTTGCCGGTAAAATCGTATTTGTGTAAAAATGAGAGCATCGGCGGAGCGCATTTGCCTGCCCATACCGGGGAACAAATAATGATTTCATCATACTTTGTCGGCTTTAAACTCTGTTTTTTTAACATCGGCTTAATATTAAAAACACTCATAAAATTGCCGACAAAGTGTTTGCCGAGGTTGCCTTTCGGGAACTTCATCACCGTGTCTACCCGCAGCATATCGGCATCGAGCAGTGATACAAACTGCTCTGCGGCAAATTTGGCGCCGCCGCTCGCCGAGTAGTAAGCGATTAATCGTTTCATACTGTCCTTTCTGTCGGCACCCCCCGTGCCGAACTTCACATAGCCCTGTCGGAGTTTTTGATGGCGGACTGTTGTGCTGTTATTTAACATACTTTTTCTCTCTTCTAATATAGAGAAAACGCGGCAAAAAAACAAGTGGTATTTTGCTCAAAAGAAATGGATAATAGAGCGCGCAGGTAGTAAGTAATATACAATTTTTTTCGCCTTCTTGACAAAACTTCTCTTTATTATATATAATATAGGGAGCAATCAGCATGCGGTTTTTACCGTATGCGCAAAAAAGGGAGGAAAACCAAATGGAAGTTAAAATCACCGATACCATTCGTTACATCGGCACGAATGATTATGACCTTGATTTATTTGAAAGCCAGTACATTGTACCCAACGGTATGGCATACAATTCATACTTGATTTTAGATGAAAAAATCGCTGTGATGGCGGCGGCAGATAAAAGAAAAACAGATGAGTGGCTTGCGGTATTAGACAAAGAACTCGGCGGCAAAGAACCCGCTTACCTCGTTCTTCAACACTTAGAGCCTGACCATACCGGTGCGGTGAGCGCTTTTTGCGAAAAGTACCCCGCAGCGAAACTTGTGATGGGCGACAGAGCGGCGGCAATGTTCGGTCAGTTCTGCACGGTAGACAATGAAATTGTTACCGTCAAAAACGGCGAGGAACTCTCCCTCGGCGCACATACCTTGCAATTTACCGCGGCGCCGATGGTGCACTGGCCGGAAGTGATGATGTGCTACGAAACGAGTGAGAAAGTGCTCTTTAGTGCCGATGCATTCGGTAAATTCGGCACGATTGATACCGATGAAGATTGGGCTTGCGAAGCGAGAAGATACTATTTCAACATCGTGGGCAAATACGGCGCACAGGTGCAAATGCTTCTCAAAAAACTTGCCGATACGCCGATTGAGATTATCTGCCCGCTCCACGGTCCGATTTTGAGCGAGAATTTAGGCTATTACCTTGATTTATATAACACCTGGTCACAGTACAAGCCCGAGAGCGAGGGTACTTTTGTGGCAGTGGCATCCATCCACGGCAACACCTTGGCAGCGGCAGAGTATTTTGCCGAGCAGTTAAAGGCTCTTGGTGAGCCCAAAGTGGCATTCTCCGAAGTGCCGCGTGAAGACAGCGCCGAGTGTGTGGAAGATGCGTTCCGTTACCCGAAAACCGTCTTTTTTGCCAGTTCTTACGATGCCGGCTTATTCCCGCCGATGGAAGAACTCATGATGCACTTGCGCGATAAGACTTACCGCAACCGTAAAGTGGCTTTGGTGCAAAACGGCTCATGGGCACCGAGTGCCGGCAGAGTGATGAAAGAGTATCTCGATAAAATGCAGGGTATCGAGTACATCGGTGAACTTATCACCATCAAAACCACACTCACCGAAGAAAATAAGGCACAGTTAAAGGCGCTTGCCGAACTGGTGCATAACGCATAATGACATTTCGCAAATTAGAGGCAGGGGATAAAGCGGTTTATGTTGCCCTTGCCTCTGCTTTTTATCAGAGCGGAGCGGCGTTACACCCTGTACCGATGCAAAACATCGAAAACACCTTCGCTGAACTAATGAAGCGCGATACGTATGCCGAATGTTGGCTGTGTGAAGAAGCGGGCGAAGCCGTCGGCTTTTTGCTTGTGGCAAAAACTTTTTCACAAGAGTCGGGCGGCATGGTCACATGGATTGAAGAATTGTTTTTAAAACCGGAATACCGCGGGGGCGGCAGAGGCACCGAAATGGTGCATTTTATTGAAACGCATTTTCCGGCATCTCGCTTCCGCTTGGAAGCCGAGCCGGATAATGACAAGGCAATCCGCTTGTATAAACGATTGGGCTATACGGAACTGCCCTATGTGCAGTATGTCAAGGAGTAATGCATAATTCATAAGGCACAAGGCACAGCTGCGGTCTTTGACCGCAGAATGAAGTCGCGGTTTCACCGCTAATGAATAATGAAGTCGGCGATAAGTCGCCTAATGAAGCCGCCACCGAGTGGCTAATTGTGGGCGAGACACCCGTTTTTTAAGGCATAAGGCATAAGGCACAATGCACAAGTAGGGGCGGATACCATCCGCCCGAAGGAAGAAGCACAGTAACCTGTAGGGGAGGGTCTCCGTGCCCTCCCGGTTGTAAGGCACAAGGCACAAGTAGGGGCGGATACCATCCGCCCGAAAGAAGGCAAATCAATTCACAATTCATAATAGTGAAATTGGCGCGTTGTGCTCGCCTGTGAAAAAATGGAAGCAAAAAACAGAAAACCAAACCGATTAAGCGGATTCGATTATTCCCAAACCGGTGCGTATTTCATTACCATTTGTACAAAAGACAGGCGCTGTATATTGTCTCGTGTTGTGGAAAATCCACCCGACAAATCGGTAGGGGCGGATATTATCCGCCC
>CADBJA010000122.1 GCA_902794945.1 Oscillospiraceae bacterium | reverse complement strand
CGTTAAGAAACTTGATGAAGCATACGCTTTCGTCAAAGAACTTTCCGAAAACGGCGGCGAAATGATTTTCGTAGGTACCAAAAAGCAAGCGCAAGATTCTATTAAAGAAGAAGCCGAAAGATGCGGTATGCCTTATGTAAATGCGCGTTGGCTCGGCGGTATGCTTACCAACTTCAAGACCATGAGAGAAGACGGTACTTTTGATATGCTTCCGAAAAAAGAAGTTATCAAGCTCAACCTTGAAATCGAAAAACTTGAAAAATTCATGGGCGGCATTACCGAGATGAAGAGAATTCCGCAGGCAATGTTCATTGCAGACCCGCGCAAAGAGAGAATTGCCGTTGCAGAAGCAAAGAAACTCGGTATTCCGATTGTTGCTATTGTTGATACCAACTGTGACCCCGATGAAATTGATTATGTAATCCCGGGTAACGATGATGCTATTCGTGCCGTAAAACTGTTAGCAGGCGCTATGGCAGATGCCATTATTGAAGGCAGACAGGGTGCAGATGAAGTGGCTGAAGAAGCTGCCGAGGGTGCTGCAGACAGCGCTGAAGCAGTAGCCGAAGAAACTGCTGAATAATTTAAAATTTACGAGGAGGAACTTAAAATGGCTATTACAGCTAAAGAAGTAAAAGAACTTCGTGAAAAAACCGGCGTTGGTATGATGGAGTGCAAAAAAGCACTCACCGAAGCTGACGGCGATATGGATAAAGCACTTGATATTTTAAGAGAAAAAGGCGCTGCTATGGTTGCCAAAAAAGCAAGCAGAGTGGCTGCAGACGGTGCGGTTGTTACTTATTATGATGAAGCGGCTAAACAAGGCGTTATCGTAGAAGTGAATAGTGAAACCGACTTCGTTGCCAAAAACCAAAAATTTGTTGATTTTTGCCACGATGTTGCAAAAACCATTATTGCCAAAAAACCGTCCGATGTTGCCTCTTTGATGGGTGAAGCTCTTGTCGGTGCCGGTATTACCGTTAACGATAAATTGACCGAACTCATTCAAGAAATCAAAGAGAATATGAAAGTGCGCCGTTTTGAAATTATTGACGGTGTGATGGTTTCTTACATTCACGCAGGCGGTGCAGTCGGCGTTGTTGTTAAGTTTGATGTTTCCGATGAAATTGCCGCAAAGCCCGAATTTACGGCAATGGGTAAAAATGTGGCAATGCAAATTGCTGCTATGAGCCCCGAATATCTTGATAAAGATAGCATTCCGGCAGCAGAACTTGATAAAATGAAGTCCTTCACGGTTGACAGTGCACTCAATCACCCCGATTCTCTTCCGATGCCGATTTTAACTTCTCTGATTAATGAAGCCATCGATGAGAAAAAGTGGAGCGATGAAGATATTGAGATTTACCAGGGTCTTGATAACAAACAAAGAAAGAACTTTGTCAACTTCATCTCCAAAGAAGCGCTTGAAACCCTTGCCGCTATCGCTATTTCACACAAGGCTGAAATTGTTGAAAATAAAATCTTCAACGGTCTTGTGCAAGGCAGATTTAACAAGCAAATTAAAGAGATTTGCCTGTTAGAGCAAGAGTTTGTTCGTGCTGACCTCTTTAAGGGTGATGTACAAGGTTATGTGGCTCAGGTTGCCAAAGAACTTGGCGGTGACATTACAGTAACCGGCTTCATCCGTTATGCTAAGGGCGAAGGCATCGAAAAGAAAGAAGAAAACTTTGCCGATGAAATCGCTTCAATGGTAAAAGGTGAATAATCACCTCTAAATTTAATATAAAACCGTTTCGCGTTGGTGAGACGGTTTTATTTTTTACTATAATAATTAATTTATATAAAGAAAATAATGTAATCATATTGTAATTTTTTTATATATATGGTAAAATTTATAAAATACTATTTTTACATCAATATATAGTGTTTTCAATATGCAGTTAGAGGTTAAAATTATGAAGTATAAAAGAATTTTACTAAAAATTTCCGGCGAAGTTTTAGCCGGTGAAAAAGGGTTCGGATTAAACGATAATATGATTATGGAAGTATGCCGTTCCATTAAACAGTGTAGAGATTTAGGTGTTGAAGTCGGCGTCGTCGTCGGCGGCGGTAACTTTTGGCGCGGCAGAAGCAGCGGTGATATGAGTCGTGTTAAAGCCGACCACATCGGTATGCTTGCTACCGTAATGAATGCCATTGCACTGTCCGACGGTTTAGAAAGGCTCGGTGTACCTGCAGTTGTACAAACAGCCGCTGAAATGAAAACTTTTGCCGAAACCTATTACTATAACAGAGCACTCAAAACATTAGAAAACGGTAAAGTGCTTATTTTCGGTTGCGGCACCGGCAATCCGTTCTTTTCAACCGACACCGGTGCGGCATTGCGCTCTATTGAAATCGGTGCGGATATTTTAATGAAAGCAACAAATGTTGACGGTGTGTACGATAAAGACCCGAATAAATATGATGATGCCGTTAAGTATGATAAAATCACACCGCAAGAAGTGCTTGAAAAGAATATCAATGTGATGGACAGTACCGCATTTGCACTTTGTAAAGACAATCATATGCCGATTCTTGTTTTCAATCTTGAAAAAGAGAACAGCATTATTGATGCTATTAATGACAAACCCATTGGTACATTGGTAGCAGATGAATAAAAAAGGAATACACTAAAATATTAAGTTGCCGAACGGCAGAAAGGTGTTATTATGGAACAATTATTTGAAAAAACCAAACAAAGAATGGAAAAATGCATTACAAGTTTAAATAACGATTTTGCAACCATCAGAGCAGGTCGTGCCAATCCGGCGGTGCTCAATAAAGTGAATGTGGACTATTACGGAGTGCCCACTCAAATCAACCAAATGGCACAGGTAAGTGTATCTGAGGCAACCAACCTTGTCATTACTCCTTGGGATGTGACAACTTTAAAAGCCATCGAAAAGGCAATTAATGAGTCCGATATCGGTATTAACCCGCAAAATGACGGTAAATGCATTCGCTTAATTTTCCCGAAACTGACCGAAGAACGCAGAAAAGAAATTTCTAAAGATATTTCCAAGCGTGGTGAAGAAGCAAAAATTGCGGTGCGTGCTGTCAGGCATGATTCCATGGATGAACTTAAAAAAATGAAGAAAAACGGCGATATCACCGAAGATGATTTAGATGACGGTGAAGAAGAAATTCAAAAAATCACCGATAAATATATTAAAGAATGTGATGATACCGCAAAAGCAAAGAAAGAAGAGATTATGTCGGTATAATGGCTATATTTAAAAAAGAAGAAAAATCGAATATCATTATTCCGCAGCATGTTGCCATCATTATGGACGGTAACGGCAGGTGGGCAAAAAAAAGAGGTTTACCCAGAACCGCCGGTCATAAAAAAGGTGCCAATAACTTTCGTACAATTGCCGATTATTTAAACAAAATCGGTGTGAAATATATGACCTTTTATGCATTTTCCACCGAAAACTGGAAACGCTCAAAGGATGAAGTGGATACCATTATGGCACTTTTTAAAGATTATCTCGAAGAAGCATTTGAGCGCTTTCACGAAACAGATATGAAAATGAATTTCATCGGTGACAGGTCGGTTTTAAGACCGGATTTGATTGAACTGATGTATAAAATTGAGGATGTTTCGAAAGATAATAAAGGCGCCGTGGTGAATATTGCCATTAATTACGGCGGCAGGCAAGAAATTGTATATGCCGCCAAAGAGATTGCCCGCAAAGTGCAAAACGGCGAATTGGATCCCGAAAAAATTGATGAAGATTTAATCAGCGCTCACATATATACGGCAGATCAACCGGACCCTGATTTAATTATCAGACCGAGCGGTGAATTTCGCTTATCTAACTTCTTAATTTGGCAATGCGCCTATTCGGAATTTTGGTATGATAATGTGCTATGGCCGGATTTTAGTGCCAAAGATGTGGATAGGGCAATCAATGATTACTCTTCTCGGCAAAGAAGATTTGGTGGAGTTAAATAAATGAAGAAAAGAATCATAACTGCGATTGTGGCAATTATCGGTGCAATCGGTATTATTCTTTTAACAAAGATTAATACGATTTGCCTCTTAATACCCATTAGCGCATTTTGTGTTATTTCAACGCACGAGTTGATTGGGGTTATCAAAATCAAAAGCAAAATGTTGAAGGCAACCTCAATGATTTATGCGGGTATTGTGCCGTTTTTGGTGGCAGGTGATGAAACATACCACGCCTTTTTCGGTAAAAGTTTTCCCGTCAATTTACATACCATTTTATTATTAATAACCGTTTTATATGTGTTGCTTGTTTTACATTCGTTGATTAAACACTACACAACCGTGAAATTTGAAACGGTTGCCACATTGATACTCGGTACCATTGTGATTTCGTTAGGGCTTTCGTTATTGCCGGCGTTTAACACTTTATACTATTATTACCCGAAAGTGTTCAGCAAGGGCGATTCCATGTTCTTATTTATTTATTCCATGGTTGTTTGTTGGACATTTGACGGCGGCGCATACTTTATCGGCAGTAAATTCGGCAAACATAAAATGGCGCCGAATATCAGTCCCAAAAAATCGTGGGAAGGGTATGTTGGCGGCATTGTTCTGGGTGAAGTCTTTACCTGCCTGTATTTTGTACTGTTCAATCATTTTGCCACTGCCGATTACAAGCCGGTGATGTTTAATTTGGCATTAGTTGCCATCATTTCTCCCGTATTGGCAACGCTTTCCATCATGGGCGATTTGTCGGCTTCTACAATTAAAAGAAACTTCGGGGTAAAAGATTTCGGTAACTTCTTCCCGGGGCACGGCGGCATATTGGACAGATTTGACAGTGTACTTTATGTTGTGCCGATTTTATATATAATTTGTAAAATAATGGTGATGGTAAAAACATGACACATAAATTATCTATTTTAGGTTCCACCGGTTCCATTGGAACGCAAGCACTGGATGTTGTAAGAATGCGCGGTATGAAGATTACCGCGCTTTGTGCCTATAAAAACACGGATTTATTGGAAAAACAGGCAAGAGAATTTCAATCGAATTTGGTTTCCGTGTATGATGAAACCTTGTATCAGGACTTAAAAACTCGCCTTGCCGATACCTCAGTTAA
>CADBJA010000121.1 GCA_902794945.1 Oscillospiraceae bacterium | reverse complement strand
AGAATAGATATTCTCTTTCCATCTATCAAACGGGTGAGGGTGTCCCTCCCACAATTATTCATTATTCAATATTCATCATTCATTAAATTCTAATTTATCTGCCCTAAGTCAAATATAAAGTCAACTGTCTTTTTGCTATAAATAATGTGCAGGCAAAAACTGTATCGGTTCGCATTGTGAGGAACAGCAATTTATACAAATACCTATAAAACAGTTTAGGCGGTTTGCCTGCAAAAAACAAAATAAGGAGGCATTATGTCACAGCAAAAAGTTTTATTTTCGGTTTGCGGCACACACATTGAACTTATCAGTTGTGTGCAGGAGATGACGGCAGGCAGTGTTTATGCCGACAAGTTTGTGTTTACTTTTGATGAGCGGTGGGATGATTATGCCGGCAGAGTGGCATTATTCGGCATTGAGAGTAAGCGGATGACGCCCATTATCCTTTCTAAAAATGAACAAACATACTCTTGCACCGTGCCACCCGCGGTGTTGGAAAAACTTGTAAACGGCGGCAATTTATACTTAAGCGTTTGGGGCGTGCAAAACGGCACGGAAGCAGTGCTCAAAACAAAAGTCAGCACCATTCACATCAGTGAGAGTGGTAGTGCTCGGCTATTTTTAACGCCTGCCGAGCAAAATGATTTTATTGAAAGCGCCGAGCGTTACCTGGCGGTGATTGAAGAGCGCGCCGCTTCCATAAAAGAGATGGAGGCAGTAAAAATAGATAATCATCATCTTATTATAACCTTTAATGACGGTAGCGAAATCGACCTTGGCAATGTAAAGGGCGAAAAAGGTGACAAGGGCGATACCGGTGCGACAGGTGCCACAGGCGCACAGGGGTTACCGGGTGTGCCCGGTGCCGATGGCAAAGACGGTGAAGACGGTGTGAGCATTACCGGTGTTACCGCTTCATTGGATGCGCAAAACCGGCGTGTGTTTACCTTCGCTTTCAGTGACGGCACGACAAGGACGGTGATTGTGCCCGGTGAAGTGATTACCGTCACGGACGAACAGGGGCATGACCCGCAGGCAATTACCGTGCAGGAAGCGGTTCAGTCCCTTGCCAATGTTTCGGTAAATTTAGATGAAAGGGTAAGCAATAACAGCACCGGCATTAGCACTTTAAATGCAAACAAAGCCGACAAAACGGTTGTTTCCGGCACCGATGGAAAGCGATATACCTTGTGTTTTACAATGTCAGCCGGCAAACCGGCAATAGAATATGAAGAGGTGGTAACAAATGAGTAATGTATTAAACATGGTAAGTGAACAAACTTTTATAACGCAAACAAACGCGATTAAAAATGCGATTGAAGCGATTGGTGACACCCCGAGCGGTACTTTGGCAATCAGTGAAAACGGTACGTTTGATGTCACGGATTATGCTGCCGCTTCGGTCAATGTTTCGGGCAGCAGTGAAAGCAGTTTTAATTTACAGCCGACCGGTACCATTACGGCGACAGATGGTGCATTCAGCGTGCCTTATCAAGGTACGGCACCCGCTGTTCACACGGCGAAAATCATCCTTGTAAACAAGCCTTACGGCATTCACGATGGCGTGGAGTTCGGTGTTAGTTTTGCGAACGGTATGGCAGGCTTTTTTGCCAGAACCGGAAATTATGTGGGGTATATAACTGTTAATGCGGAAGCGGTTGTCGTTATCGGTGATTATGCGAAGAAAATGACAATTCTTAATCTTCCCGTAAATTACGGTTATGATTATACCGACACATTCGAGAAGTATGCAGAAGCGGTAGAATTGAGAAAAAGCGGTGATGATTGGGTCGGTACTCTTGATGAATTTCCGAAAAATGTTTCACCTGCATTTCATTTGGAGTATGGGTCAAATTGTTTGTTATTCAACGGATATGATGAGGCGGTTTATGCCGAATGCGGTATTGAAAACGGAGTAATTACAATCAGCGACATACCCGAAGTAGAGTATTTGGGCACCTTTGTTTATTTAGCACTTGCCGATTATAAAATCGTGTTGCCGATAATGTTTGTGGAAGATGAATAATGCATTGATGAAACGAGAACACATATGTGACGCAAACATTGGCTAACAGTAAAAACAGGAAAACGAAGAGGAGAAGGATGACAATAGATATTATAAAAGTTGCGGCAGTATTGGGGGCGTTGACCGGTATCGGCGGGGCAGTGTTCGGGCTGGTGAGGTGGATACTGCGGCAGAACAAACAGGATGAGGACATTCGTTCCATAAAAGAGGAACAAACGCTCATCTGCTTTGCGCTCAAAGCGTGCCTTGACGGACTTGAACAGTTGGGCGCGAACCACACTGTACCGGTGGCGAAAGATAAACTCGAAAAATATTTAAATCAAAAGGCACACGACCAGGACAGTGCATAAGGCATAAGGCACAAGTAGGGGCGGATACCATCCGCCCGAAAGAAAAAAGAAGAAAGAAGAATGGTGGGCGGGACAGTAGCGCTATGCGCTGAATGAAATTTGCGCGGTGCGCAAATGAAGTAGCTTCGCTATGAAGTATGCCTACGGCATATGAAGTATTGGCTTCGCCAATATGGCGGGTGAGACACTCACACTCGTTCCGCTTCGCTCTATAGGCTCACTGCGTTCGCAAAGAAGAAAGAAAAATTCTAAATTCAAAATGCTAAATGCTAAATTGGAATGTAGAATGTAGAAAGTAAAATGCAGAATCAGAACGCAACGCCTCGCGTTGTCACCACAATTCAACATTCAAAATTCAAAATTGAAAGAGCTTTCGTCGCATTGTTTTCCAAGATGACAAAAAACTGTCATTCTGAGCGTTAGCGAAGAATTTTTAAAATGCGAAACCTTGTTTCGTCACCACAATTCAACATTCAACATTCAAAATTCAAAATTGAAAAGAAAGGAAACATCATGAAAACTAAAATCAAAGCAGAAACCATCATCAGAACCGTGGTTGTCGCGGTGGCACTTATCAATCAAATTTTAGCCATTTGCGGCAAAGAAACATTGCCGTTATATGAGAGTGATATTGTGCAAATCATTACTCTCGTGGCAACGATTGCCTCGTCTTTATGGGCGTGGTGGAAGAATAACTCTTTCACACAAAATGCGATTGCAGCGGACAAGTATTTGGAGCAGATGAAGAAAAATGATATTGACGGGTAACGGTTTGCTGTATAGTTCATAAGGCATCATTCACAATGCATAGTGAAAGGGCGGGACACCCGCACCCGATTTTTAGGTATAAGGCACGAGTAAGTTCGTTACGCTCGCCCGCTCACTATGAATGATGCATTATGAATTGTGAATGAATAAAAGGAGGTAACCATGACAGTTGATGAATTTGTGAAAAAATATGCCGGCGGCGTGGACTATGACGGCGCTTACGGCAAACAGTGTGTAGACTATGTGAACGAATATGCCAAAGCGGTGCTCGGCATTCCCGACGCGTTTTATGCGCAGGGCATACAGTATGCCTACCAGGTTTATACAAACTATGAAAATCTGCCGCGTGTAAAACCGCACTTCACCCGTGTGGCAAACGGCAAGACCAATTACCCTGCAAAGGGCGATGTTGTCATTTGGGGTAAGGCACGCAACGGCTATGCGGGCCACATTGCGGTGGTACTTGGCGCCACCGAGCACACCCTCACCGTTGCAGAACAAAATTATGACGGCAAGGGCAGTGTGCGCACCCATACCTACCCGAACTATAACTTTGTGTTGGGTTGGTTAACACCCAAGCACAAGCACAAACCCGCATTAAAAGTCGGGCAGATTATCATGCTCAAAACGGGTGCTAAACTTTACCGCACTAACTCTTCGCAAGGCGGTGTATATACATTCAAAGATTTTACCAATTTTTCATCATCGGCTGAGGCAGTGCTCAAACCGGGCGCAAGGTTGGTAGTGGGAGAAATCCGCCAAAAGGCAAACGGCAATATATGGGTGAAAACAAAATACGGCGGTTGGATTTGTGTGTATGATTACAAAGGTGATATCAGCAAAATATGAAAAAAGAAATTGATGTTCAAAACTTAATAGCACAGTATAAAAGCGAAACGCCGCTTGCACAACTTTGCTCATATTTCGGTATTTCAAAGCAGACGGTATACAACATTTTAAAAAATGAGGGTGTGGCTTTAAACCGGCAAAAATTGCATGAGAATTTCGGTTGCCCGCTCTTTCAAAAAGATTTGTACCACACCATCTATTGCGAGGATTTCGGTGAGTGGGAATTTTTAACCCTCACCTTTGCCGATAAAAATGCCAAAAACCGCCATAAAAGGCAGTATTGCACCTGTGAGCATTATACGGAATGCAATGTCTATAAAATGATGGAAGAAATGTTGGGGTGATAGTATGCAACCGGATTGGGAAGAGATGAAAACCGAGTATTATTCCGCCTCTCACATTACGCTTAAAATGCTTGCCGAGAAGTACGACATCACATTTGCCGCACTGAAACGCCGTGCGATTGAGCAAGGGTGGTACCGCGAAAAAAAGGAACACCTGAAAAAAACGCATACGGCGCAGTCTGAAAATCCGGTCTTAGCGCAAAAGCAAAAGATTAATGACATTGCCGATAAACTGCTCGAGAACATTCGAGAGAGTAGTGAGGTGACGGACAAGCCGACGAGTATTTATAACCTCACGAGTGCACTCAAAAACCTGACCGCCATCATCCGCGATGTGAACGAAATGCCAAATTGGAAAGATCGCCAAAGTGTAGAACTCTCGCTCTTAAAATTAGATGCCGCAAGGCAAAAACAGGGTGCGGAAGAGGAGGGCGGTGTGGTGATATTGCCGGATGTGAAGTGCGAGCAAGCTCGCAATGAAGAATGAATAATGAAGAATGAAGAATTGAAGGCGGGACACCCGCACCCGTTCCGCTTCGCTCTATTCGTAGGGAAGAGCATTGCTCATCCGAAATGTAAAATGTAGAAATTAAAATGTAGGATTTAAATACAAGGCTCGCTGTGCTCGCAGAGAAGAGAGAAATGAGAATAGTGGTGGGCGGGAACACCCGCTCGTCCAAACAAATTTCGCAAGAGAAAAAGGTTCGCGAGCAAACCTTTTAAGTTTGCTACATTTGTTTCTCCTCTCCCCAAAAAGTTTGCT
>CADBJA010000120.1 GCA_902794945.1 Oscillospiraceae bacterium | reverse complement strand
AATCAAGTGCGAATGTGTCGCCCACCACTCTTCTCTCTTCTCTTTTCTCTCTTCTCTTTTATCGAGCGTTAGTGAGATAAATTAGAATTTATTCGCATTAAAAAGGCTGCCACCGGCAGCCTTTTTTTAGTCGTTCTTATCCGAAGTTTTTGTGGTATCTTCGTTTTTCGTGGTATTATCTTTCATATCTTCGCTCGCATCCGTTAATGCTTCGGAGACATCTTCGCTCATATCGGTGATTTCTTCACTGACCTTTTCGCTCATACTTGAAGTCGGTGTTAAAGTCTGGTCACTTGTAGTGCTTGTATCTTTCTTATCGCCGGCGCAACCGGTAAAAGCAGTGGCAAGCACAATCAAAGAGCAAAGTAAAATTAAGATTTTTTTCATATTATCACCCCTTTTTTAATAGTATTTGCAAAAATTCAGGTTTTACCCATAGCATTTATTTTGTTAACACGCCGTTTGCGGTGATTTGTAAAATCAACAGGTCTGCCTGTTTGCCGGTGGCGGCATCAATAAAGACGAGCAGTTCATTTTTTTCGGGACTCACACAACGGTATTCGTAACACAGCACTTCTTTTTCGGCAGCGTTCGGAATAAGCGCTTTTTTGACATCTTTTACCCGCAAATATTTGCTCACAGCCCTTTGCGCTTTTGCCGCGGTGAGCGGGAATGTGTAACTTCTCTCGCGGTGGTTGGTCAGGTAAGTGGCGGCATCAAACCCGCACACTTTGCCCGTCTCGGCATTTACTTTCACTTTGATTAAATCGGTATAGCAGTTCACATCTCCCGCCATATAGTGAAAGTTCATGACATATACATGATTTGCCAGTTCATAGTAATCACACTTCATACTTTCATACCCTGTGTTTTTGAGAAAACGAGAGGCGATTTTTTCGCATTCTTCCGCACTGAAGTTGGTTTTAGCCGGCTCATCGCTTGTGTTAAAACTGACGACTTTTCCGCCTTGTACGGAGATTTCCAGATAGGCGTTGCCCTTGGTGAAAGTGAAGCATGGCAAATTACCTTTTTTGGTACCGGCGGCTTTTAAAACACCGTTTTCACCTTTTAAAAAGCGCTCTGCGATTTCACTCGCTTTTTGCAGCGTGATTTCTTTTAGACCAAGCAACATCTGCGGCTGTTTTTCATTCACGGCGTCGGAAAACGGACCGTCGTAAATGAGTTTGGGTGCATTTGAGAGGTTTTTATTGAGGGTGTTTAAACTCTCACTCGTCGCAGAGGCGGAGGCGATTGTTTTGGGTATTTCAAAAGAAAAATCAATGCCGCCCGCTATTTTTTCATTCGTATCAAGATATATTTTTTGTATTTTTTCAAAATCAGCGGCAAGCGCTGCCGTCTTTTTTTTGATGTTTAAAAATGTGGCGTGCGCGTTATCATCCACCGTTTTGCCGGCGGCAATCTGTTTTTCCGTCGCCCTGGCATATTCGGCGGTTTTGGAGAGAAAGGCGTAGCACTTTTCCATATCAATATCACTGATGGGCAAAGCGCTGATGGCGTTTTTGGCTTCATACGCATTCATCCACACATCGGCACACATACTGCTTTGGTCGGCGGCACTTGCCGAGTATATTCCTTTCAAAATACTGTCGTTGATATCGTTTAAATATTCACCCGCTGCCGCAAGGTTTTGGCGGTACATCGCTTCGCTCTTTCTTTCATACTGTATCGCTTTGTAAACGGCGGTGCCGGTAAACAGCGCAAGCGCCACGGCGGCAGCCGATACAAAAGTGATAATTCTTGCAAGCGTTCGTCTTGACATTTTCTTCATTGTCATGCTCCTTTTTTTGTAGTCGTTTATAGTATTTACCGATACTGCCAAAATATGAATATCCCGTCATTTTTTTGCATACATTAAAAAGGAAGAAAATCCCCCGCATATTATGCGGTTAAAACAGCGGAAGGTGAAAAAATGTTTATTTATTCGTTTAAAGCAAACAAAAAAACACTCATCGGTGCAGGGATGGTGATTGCGGCGCTCATCATTCTCGCTTTTGTCGTGCCCGGGCACACCAAACAGACCAATACGCAACTGGGCGTTTCTTTAAAAGCGGCAGATAATGAACAACGGCTTGCATTTATTCGCTTTTTCGGGTATGATGTAGTGGATGAACCTGTGGAGATTAAAGATATCATCATCCCCGAACAGTTTAATGATACATATATCTCTTACAATGAAATACAAATTTCACAGGGCTTCGATTTAAGTAAATATAAAGGCAAAAGCGCCAAAAGTTATTCTTATGCCGTAACCAATTACCCCGGTATAAAAGACAGTGAAAAAACGGTGCGTGCCAATTTAATTGTATATAATGAAAAAATAATAGCGGGAGATGTGTGCTCCGTGAAGTTAGACGGGTTTATGCACGCATTCAATTATGGAAAGACTGGATAAAATTATTGCCGTTTCCTTTTTGCTCAGCCGTAAAGACGCTAAAAAGGCAATTAAAAGCGGCGAAGTGCGCGTAAACGGTATGGTGGTGACGGATGTCGGTTTTAAAGCGGCGCCCGACACCGTAACATACGGCGGTAAAACGGCGGAGTATAAAGAATATATCTATTTAATGATGAATAAACCGCAGGGCGTGATTAGCGCAAGCGAGGGCGGCAGTGAAAAAACGGTGGTCGATTTGGTGCCGGACTCTTTGCGCCGCAACGGCTTATTCCCTGCCGGCAGGCTCGATAAAGATACGGTGGGCTTTGTGCTCATTACCGATGACGGTGCGTTTGCGCACGATATTTTAAGCCCCAAAAAGCACATAGAAAAAACTTATTTTGTGAAAACGGACAAGCCCATTCCGCCCGATTTGCCCGACAAATTCAAACAGGGCGTTGTGCTTTATGACGGCACGCAGTGTATGAGTGCCGATATGCAAATCACGGGCAAAACGGAATGTACCGTCAAAATCAAAGAGGGCAAGTATCACCAAATCAAAAGAATGTTTCGTGTGAACGGTCTGTTGGTCGTATATTTAAAACGCACGGCAATGGGCGGTCTTTTATTGGATGAAACACTTGCCGAGGGCGCCTGCCGCGAGTTAACGGCAGAAGAATTAAAAATGATAAAGGGCGAACCCTTATCATCATAAATCAGTAACCGCTCAAAGAAAGGATGTATATATGGAAGGAACACGCGGCGGCGTCATTTTTACGATAGCCGAAAAAATCAAAGAAGTATTCTCAAAAGACTATGTGGAAGTTTACCCGCAAAAGAAAGGGAAAAAAATTGCCATCAGTTTGATTGCGACCCTCATCATTACCGGTATTCGCTACTACATTTCCCACCCGCCTATTAACCCGAAAAGCCAACAGTTTTGGTTTTTCCTCATTACTACGGCGATTATTTACGCGGTACTCTTGTTCATTTTATGTGTATTTGGCAGGCGCACCGAAAATGTGAAGTTTGCGGTTAAGCACGGTTTTAAAACCTCGGGTATAGTGGTGGCAGGGTGCGCCGTGGTGTTAATTATCGGTTTTATTATTTCCAGCACCTTTTTTAACGCGAAGCGCTATGCTTCTCTCATAGATATTAATGACGGTAATTTTACCGAGGATATTGAAGACATTAATTTCGATGAAATCCCGATGCTCGATTATGACAGCGCCATCAAACTCGGCAATGCAAAACTCGGCGAACTCTCCGACATGGTCAGCCAGTTTGAGGTGGATGAAACCTACTACACCCAAATCAATTACAAGGGTACACCGTACCGTGTGACCGTGCTCAGATACGGTGATTTCTTCAAATGGTTTAAGCATACCAAAGAGGGCTTGCCCGCCTATGTGCTTGTGAATATGGTCACGCAAGAAGCGCAGGTGGTCAGAACCGAGAGCGGTATCAAGTATTCCGAAAGCGAATATTTTAACCATAAACTTTCACGCTACATTCAGTTCCGTTATCCTACCAAAATGATTTATTCTTATAATATTGAGGTCAACGATAAGGGCGTGCCGTATTGGATTGCCTCTTGTTATGATAATACCATCGGTTTATTCGGCGGTAAGGATATTAAAGAGGTGATTATGCTCAATGCCTTAACGGGCGAGAGCGAGATTATGCCGCTTGATAAAGTGCCCAACTGGGTGGATAGAGCCATCCCTGCCGATTTGATTGTAGAGCAGTACAATTATCACGGTACCTACGCCGGCGGTTTCTGGAACTCCCTTATCGGGCAAAAAGATGTAAAGAACACGACCGACGGTTACAACTACATTGCCCAAAATGACGATGTGTATATGTACACCGGCGTTACGAGTGTTAACGGCGATACCGGTAATATCGGTTTTCTTCTCTCAAACCAAAGAACGAAACAGACGAAGTTCTACTCGCTTTCGGGCGCGATTGAGTCCGTTGCAATGGGTTCCGCCGAGGGTGAAGCCCAAAACTATAAGTATACGGCGACTTTCCCGCTGCTGTTGAATGTAAACGGGCAACCGACCTACTTTATGGCAATGAAAGATTCTTCGGCACTGGTGAAAGGATATGCGATGGTCAATGTAAAGCAGTATCAAATCGTATCGTTTGCCAACAATACCGACCCCGAAGTGTGTAAAGCAAAATATGTGGCATTGCTCGGCAATAAAAAGTTGGTTGATAATAAACCGGCAAAGACCACCGAGGTAAGCGGTGTGATTGAAGATGTGCGCACGGCGGTCATTGAGGGCAACAGTTACTACTATATCAAACTCAAAGAGGGCGAGAGTTATTATAAACTCGCCGCGAGTGAAAACGATATCGCCGTGATTATGAAAGCGGGCGAGGCGGTCACCATTAAATTAGACGCTGCCGCGGATATCACCGCAAAAATCATACCGGCAACGGTGATAGAGTATAAGAAATAATAAAAACAGCAACCTCGCGTGAGGTTGCTGTTTTTTTATTATTTACGCTGTTAGCTGTTAGCCGATAGCCGGTAGCGAGAGGGTGGGACACCCACACCCGTTTGATAGATGGAAAGATGATTCCTATTTTGCGCATATTTAAGCCAAATTTAGATTAAATATAAACAAATACAATCAAGTGCGAATGTGTCGCCCAATCGCATTAGTCGAGCAGCGCGAAGGGCTGCGAACACCAAGGTTCTGAGCCTTTGGCTCAGGTTCTTTAC
>CADBJA010000119.1 GCA_902794945.1 Oscillospiraceae bacterium | reverse complement strand
CGACCCCAATATCAGTTTAATTTCAGACCAATATTATGATATAGGACACAAAACACACCGCGCGTTAGACGGTGTGTCGATTCAAATTAAGTGTGGAGAGGCGGTTGGTTTAATCGGAACCAACGGTGCCGGCAAGTCCACGCTTTTAAAATTAATTTCAAGAATCACATTGCCAACGGAGGGTACACTGCGTTACAAAGGCAAAATTGCCAGTTTACTTGAGGTTGGTACCGGCTTTAACCGTGAACTGACCGGCAGAGAAAATATTTATATGAACGGTGCCATCTTGGGGATGAGTAAATCCGAGATAGATGAACGATTAGATGAAATTATTGCCTTTTCCGAAATCGGCGAGTATATTGATACGCCGGTAAAACGCTATTCGAGCGGTATGTTTGTGAAACTCGCTTTTGCCGTAGCGGCACATTTGGACGCCGATATTTTGTTGATGGATGAAATATTAGCGGTGGGTGATGTGAAGTTTCAGGATAAAAGTTTAAAGCGAATGGAGCAGGTGGCAGGCGAAGAGAATAAAACCGTAATTTATGTCAGCCACAATATGAGTACCGTGCGTCGCTTTTGTACAAGGTGCATTGTGCTTGAAGACGGCAAAGTGGTGTATGACGGTGATGTGGAAAAAGCGATTGAAGTATATACCCAGCGTAAAAAACTGCATTATAGCACAGTGAATGATTTAACGAATGCAAGTCGCCGGTATTGCCCGAATAAACTGATGCGGCAAGTGTCTTTTTGTGAATGTAAACTGTTTTTGGAGGAGGATTGCGTTATTCGTGACAAGGCGCATTTTAAAATGCAGTTTACCTTTGAGGCAAAAAAAGAACTTGAAGGTGTGTTAATGCAGCTGACCTTTTTAGATGCTACCGAGCAGCCTGTTGCCACAAGCGTTTCGGATTCATTTGATATTCAGCGGGGGACAAACACGGTAGAAGTGTGTATGGATGTTTCTAATATACAACACGGGTCTTACACGATTTCGGGCGGTTTGTTGCAAAAAAGCAGTTTTGATGTCTTCTCGTATTACGATAATGTGGAGCAGATGTGTTTTGTAGAGGTTGAACCGGAACAAACGGGGCTTTTGTGGGCGCTGCGTGTGTGGGGCAAAGTGAAATTGCCGCCGCTTCAGGTGAGGGGTGTGAGCGATGAGTAAACAAAGAGATGAAATTACTGTTGTTACCCCCAAAAAACGGCTGTTTGAATTAAATATCGGTGAAACACTGCGCTATAAAGATTTAATCGCTTTGTTTGTTAAAAATGACTTTAAAACGCGCTACAAACAAATGCTGTTAGGCCCGTTATGGGCTGTGATTCAACCGCTTTTAACGACCATAGTCTTTACGGTGGTGTTTGGCAACATTGCAGGGCTGCCGACGGACGGTGCACCGAAGTTTATGTTTTATATGTGCGGCAATGTGTTGTGGAACTACTTTGCAAGTTGCCTCAACGGCGCGGCAAATTCCTTTAGCGGCTATGCATATTTATTCAGCAAAGTGTATTTTCCGCGTTTGGTGGGACCGCTTTCCACCGCTATCGGCAATATGGTTAATTCCGGCATCCAAGTGCTTATTTTCTTCGGCTTTTTAATCTATTATATTGTCACCGGCGGGGTTCAGCCGACATACACTTTATTGTGGTTGGCACCGCTGTTGGTGTTGCAAGTCACCATGATCGGTATGGGTATCGGCTTGTTTCTTTCCTCCGTTACCATTAAGTACAGAGATTTGAAAATGTTAATCTCTTTCGGTGTGCAACTTTGGTTATACGCCACACCGATTGCCTATGCCACATCGCTTGTGAAAGAGAAAATCCCGTCATTATTTTCGCTGTATATGCTCAATCCTATGGCAAGTGTTTGTGAGGCAATGCGTTTTATCTTTTTGGGAACGGGCAGCATCAGCGTAAAATATTTATTGATTAGTTTGGGTGTTAGTGTACTGTTTTTCCTGTTAGGCATTGTGATGTTCAATCGGGCAGAAAAAACATTTACCGATAAAATTTAGTATGTTTCGTAGAGGAGTAAACAATGAAAAGAGTAGTTTCGCTTCTTATGGTGATAGTGCTTATCCTTTCTCTCGTTACCATAATGGCTTTCGGCTTAACGAGTAACGGCTATACCTATACGCAAGAGAATGGGGGAGCCTGTATTACCGCATATAACAATACGGGAACGGATATAACCATTCCCTCTTCTCTTGGCGGCTTGCCCGTTACCAAAATCGGGGATTATGCTTTTGCCAACCGTGTGGAAACAAAGGGCAGTGATATCTCATCCTTGAGTTTACCGAACACATTAAAGGTGATTGGTACCGGCGCTTTTGACATTAACAGTACCATCACTTCCTTAGAAATCCCGGCAAGTGTGGAGAGCATCGGCAATCGCGCTTTCCATTGTTGGATAAAACTTTCAAGTGTTTCATTCGAGGGCAAAAACTTAAAAAGCATCGGCAAGTGGGCATTTAAAAACTGCCACAATTTAAACAGTTTGGATTTACCTTCTTCTTTAGAGTATATAGATGAAGGGGCTTTCTCCTACTGCACTTCTTTAAGCAGTGTGGCGATTCCTCAATCCGTGCAAAGTTTAGAGCGTGAAGCCTTTTTGGCATGTACTTCTTTAAGCACAGTGACATTTCAAAACCCTAATATCGGTATTGGAGATAATGCGTTTGATTTAACCCGGTCTTCCGGCGATACGCGCACATTGAAGGTATATGGTTACGATGATTCTTCGGCAAGTCGTTTTGCTGCGGCGGAAGGATTCACCTTCGTGAGCCTTGATGCCTCACAGGAAGATCCGACTCCCGGCGGTGCGTTACAGCCGGCGGGCAGCGGTCCGTATTATGTAAAAATTACATATACCGTCACAAGCGGCAACAACATTAAAGCCACTTACGGCGGGTTCAAAAATGAAGTGAACGACTCTGCGGGTATTTCCTTACTGTGCAGAGCAGTGAACGGCACGGCAAGTGCCGACAAAGAGAAAAAGTGGGATATCGGAACACAGATGAAAACAGCGGGCAAATATACATTGACTGCTTCTTTAGAAGGGTTCCCGACCTTGCTTTACGGCTATTTGGATGATAATCGTGCCGGCGGTCCCACTTCCTTTACCATTGATTCATTAGAGGTTGGCAGCAGCCCTTCCAACTATAAAACCGTGTGGAGCGGTAAAATCAAATTGGCATCTCAGTTTAATCCTTATGCCGTTTCTACGGATTGGGATAATCAGGCAGTGCGTGATTACTTTGGCACAGATAATAACAATGTTGTAGAGAGCTCTTCCGGCGTATGGGAAAAGCCCTATGCGAAGACCATTTCGGCAAATTTTGCGCACAGTGAATTGGATTTGCAAAAAGAAGCGCCGAGCGCATCCAACACTTTTACCTATTCTGCAACCGACCAATACGGTGTAGTGATGGATAACTCTTTGTGCAGTAGTATCATTGCGGCAACCGATGCGGTAGCAGATGCCAAATTGATTATGGTCTCAGCCGAGAACGGTAATGGCACGGTGACTTGCAGTAAAGAGTTGCATTTGTTTGGAGCAGGTCAAAACGAGCAAAGTATTTCACTCACTTTTACTTGGAAAGGGAAGGATACCACAAAAACAGGAAGCGCTTCCTTCCTGTTGAGGGATGAGCAGTACACCGTTTCGTGGTTAAACAGTGACGGTAGTGTGTTGGAACAAACACAGGATTACTACGGTGAATTGCCGCAAAAGGAGGTTCCCGCAAAGGGAGCGGATGATGCTTACCACTACCAAAACGGCAGGTGGGATAAAGAGCGCGTGGAACTTGCGGAAGATGCAGAGTACCGCGCGGTCTATGATGCACAAGAACACTCCTTTGCGTTAGATGAGAGCAGAAGTACACCATCCACTTGCGAGAGCGCGGGCGTGAATGTGTATATGTGTTCCGTGTGCGGTTATGAAAAGCAGGAAGTGAGCGAATCTGTACATCATAAATATCTTGTAACACAAACCGTGCAACCCACTTGTACCGAGCAGGGGTATACAACCTATACTTGTGAAAACTGTCATAATTCTTATCAATCCGATTTTGTGGCAGCATTAGGGCATGATTTTAGCCTGAAAGATATGAGTGAGGATGCCATTCGCTCTACAGGTACAATCGATAAAAACAGCACATATTATTACACTTGCTCGCGTTGTCATCAAATTGATATACGGGGGAGTTACTTTGAAGTGATTACTTCCGCGGTTTGCGGTAAGGTTGATATGAGCGGTCTTTATAAACCGGTTAGCGTAACACTCTTTAAAGGCGATGAAGCGGTTAGAAGCGTTATTTTGCAGCCTGGCACAAAGGGCGATTTTAAGTTTTATGAATTGGAACCTGCTGTGTATCATATGGTATTAAGCGGTGAAAATACCACCTTTGCGGAATTTGAGAGTATTGACCTTACCGGCGGTGAAAAACTGAATCTGACAAAGAGTGAAAACAGTGAAGTGAGTTTAATCGCCATCAATAACGGTGATGTGAACCGTGATGGTGTTGTGGATATTGCCGATATTTCGTGTATACTCCGTGCCGATGTATACGCAAGCGACAGCGAAATAGAAGATATAAATAACGACAATGTAGTTGATATTCACGATATTGCCGTCACCCTGCTTGCCGATAATTATGCGAGTACATCGAAACACTTATCTGTATGATTACCAATATTGTTTAAGAAAATAGAAACGACCGATGAAAGAGATTGCCGTGCTTTATATAAACGGCAGTCTCTTTTAAAATATTATATAATAATGTGATTTTTTTATTGACAAACACGGCATTTTATTATAAAATATATCAGCACCAAACAACAAGGGCCATTAGCTCAGTTGGTTAGAGCAACCGGCTCATAACCGGTCGGTCCGGGGTTCGAGTCCCTGATGGCCCACCAAGTTTTTAAAAATACTATATAGGGGTATAGCTCAGTTGGTAGAGCAGCGGTCTCCAAAACCGCGTGCCGAGGGTTCAAGTCCTTCTGCCCCTGCCAAAAAATAAGCACTCAAAACGGCGTAGTTAAGCCAAATTTGAGTGCTTTTCTTTTATCGACTTTGGTGTATAAAAATGACAGTGAAATGCTTATTTTCACTGTTTTTCACTAAAATTCACCCCTGTTTTTAAATAATTAACTGCTAATTAACTGCTA
>CADBJA010000118.1 GCA_902794945.1 Oscillospiraceae bacterium | reverse complement strand
TTAGATTATATCAAAATTTGGCTTAAATATGCGCAGAATAGATTAAATCTCTCTTTCTATCAATCGGGTGAGGGTGCCCCTCCCTCTCGCTACCGGCTAACAGCTAACAGCTTAAATTCTTGTTTATCTGCGATAAACAAGAATTTATCTGCTGCATATGTGCGAAACGCGCCTAACTATGCATTATGCATTTGCCTGCCCGCGGCCCGCAGAAAGATAAATTAAATTTGACTGATATACTATTTAATGTTATAATAACTTGATTTTGTTTAAATAGTATATTTCCTAATCCACGGAGGATGTTAGATTTATGAAAATCAGTGTCATTTATGCCATAGAGCACGAGGAATTTGAGCAAAGCGCAAAAGCTTACCTTTCCGCCCTGCCGGTCGGTGAGACCCGGTTTATGATGGTTGACCGTGTTTGCACCGAAGAGAGCCGGCAGAAAGCGCAGGGGTTAAAAGCGCAATTTTCGGCAGTGGAGTATTATGAAGAAAATGAAATTTCACTTGCCGCTTTATATAACCGTTATTTTGAAAAGGCAAACGGGGAGATTATCAATTTTACCAACTCTCATTTAACGCCCGACCCCGGCGCATTGGCACAGGCACTTGCCGCCTTTAGCGGTAAAACCGCTATTGTCGGTTGCACCAGCCGTGACAGCGGCTCCTACACCCACCCGAAATTAATCGACTCCCTTTCCGACAGGGAAGTCATCGCCTTTGATGACCCGATTGTGGCTGACCTGTTTTTTGCCGGCTATTTCTTTAAAAGGGAAGTGTGTGTGAAATTCCGCTTTGATGAAAGTGTGATTGATTACGAATGCGGCACATTTTATATACTCGATATCGCGCTAAACGCCGCCGAAAAATGCGGCATTTCACAAATGGTGCTCTTAAAAAACGCCACCATTATGTATGATGAAGAGTATGCCCAACGCGCGATTGACCGCTTCGGCTCGCACGATATTCGTTGGTATACCGCTATTTACAAAAGCCACTATATTCCACTGTTAAAAGCACAAAAAGAAAAGCACGGTACCGTGCCGCTGTTTTTGCAAACGGCAGTGCACTATTGCACGGCGTTCCGCTTTTTAACGAATATGGACGGCAGAAACACCGAACTTCTAATCGGTGCGGATTTGGATGAATTTATTGATACTGTCAGCGAAGCGTTGCAATATATTGATGACAGTATCCTCACCAAAGACTCTAACCACTGCCAATACCGCATTACCTATAAAATGGCGTATCTTTTAATGTACATCAAGTACAAAGACCATCCCGAAGATTTTAAGATGGATTTCGATATTGCCAACAACCGCGTGTTTGCGATTATGAACGGCTATGTGTATAACATCAGCAATGCTGTGCAAGTGAATGCGATAAATTATGTAGACGGCAAACTGACTTTCGATCTCGCGTATATGTATTCGCAACTGCTTGATGCACACCCCGGTTGTATTCACGCCTTTGTTAACGGCAAAGAAGTACCGATTGAAGAAAATCATATTTACTCCATGACCAAGTATTTCACCGTGCCGGGCTTTAAAAAATATACTTACTACTTAAAGTGCAACATTGACCCGCGCAAAACGACGGAAATCAAGTTTATTTGCGAGTTTAATAACAAAAAAATTCTCATGCCGTTCCAGTTTTTAAAACCGGGCGCGCGCTTGACCAATAAGTATCCGCATTCATATTGGGCGTATAAAGATATTACCGTGTATTATCTTGACAAAAAGTTGATGATTACACCGCGTTCCAAGGCAGTGAACTTTAAAAAAGAAATCCATTTCTTCATTGATTTGCTGCGTTTCTCGCTCGGCTCCTTTAAAATCAAAATGCCGCTCATTCGTTTGCTTTATTGGCTGTTATACCCGATTTTCGGGCACCGCAGAATTTGGCTGTATTTTGATAAGCTTTATAAGGGCGGCGACAACGGCGAATACGCTATTACATACGCGAGTAAACAAAAAGACCATATACACCACTACTATGTGCTCAACGGCGATTCTTATGACTTTAAGCGCATCAAGCGCAAGGGCATTAAAATGCTCAAGTTTAATTCACTGCGCCATAAACTGATGAGTTTGTATGCCGAAAACATTGTTGCCACGCACCCCGATATTATGTGGTTTTGCGGTTACAGCATCATTTTAGAGCACGGGTTTAGAGATAAGTTTAACGGCAATATTATTTGTATTGCGCACGGTATTACCATTCAAAAGAACGCCGAAGTGCAGTGCCGTTCTTACGATAATACCCAGTTCTATACCACCACTTCCAAATATGAAGTGGCGCACATTCAAGAGCCGGCTTACGGCTATGAGCCGGATGAAATGGCGCTGACCGGTCTTGCCCGTTTTGACGGACTCAAATCCAACGACCAAAAGCAGATTCTCATTACCCCGACCTGGCGCAAGAGTTGTTGCGGCACCGGTATGTTAAATGAAGTCAAGGGCTATAACCCGTTGTTTAAACAATCCGCCTACTTTAAAGTGTATAACTCACTTATTAACGATGAAAAACTCATTGCCTGCGCCGAAAAAACAGGGTATAAACTCATTTTCTTATTGCACCCTGCCATGAGTTCGCAAATTTCGGATTATGATACCAACGATTATGTGGAACTCATTCAGGCAAGCGGTGATATGAGTTATGAAAAAATCCTCACCGAATCGAGCCTGATGGTGACCGACTATTCCGGTGTACAATATGATTTTGCTTACCAGCGCAAGCCGATTGTATATTATCATCCTTCGGCGTTGCCGCCCCGTTTTGAAGAGGGTGCGCTCAAGTATGATACCATGGGCTTCGGTCCCATTTGTACCGAAAACGATGAAATTGTTGATACCCTTTGCCGTTATATGGAAAACGGCTGTCAAATTGAAGAAGAGTACAAACGCCGTGCGGACGATTTCTTCGCGTTTGATGATTTTAATAACTCCGAGCGTATTTACAACGCCATTACGGCTTTTACCGAGAGAATGAAAAAATAATGACACCCCGCAGAATTTACAAGTGGGATAATGCCAAGGCACTTTTAATGTTTTTGGTGGTACTCGGTCATTTTACGGAGCCGTTTACCGAAGCGGGCTATCCGCTTATTTACAGAAGTATTTTTATGATACTTTACACCTTTCATATGCCGGCATTTATCTTCATTTCAGGTATGTTTTCAAAATCCACACTGCAAAAGGAGAGTTTTGCATTTGCAAAACTCTTTCCCTTTGATTATCTTATCTTTCATACTGAAAATCGGGTATATGGTCAAAGACTATATCGTTACACGAAAATTATCGGCGTTTCATCTTTCCCGATTTTCCAATATCGTTTGGTTTTTGTTGGCACTGTTCGCGTTTTATGCTATTATGTATTTGGTAAAACACATAAACCCGAAGGCGGTACTCATTGTTGCCACCATCCTTGCGTGCCTCGCGGGGTATGATAAAAACATTAACGATACCTTTGCCGTATCGCGTGTGATAGTCTATTTTCCGTTTTTTGCGCTCGGCTATTACACCGAAGAAACGCGTTTGAGAAAGATGTTGGCACCAAAGCCCGTAAAAATCGCAGCGGCAGCGGTGCTTGTGTGTTTTTGCGCCGCTATGGTATGGGGGATAAAAACACTGTATGTATTGCGACCGCTGTTAACGGGCAGAAACCCGTTTTACAAATTAGGTGTGTTATATCCCTTTGGCGGTTTGTTGCGCCTTGCCTATTACGGTGTGTGTATCGTATTAGTGCTTTCGTTTTTCGCTTTGGTGCCGAGCAGAAATATAAAGCCTTTGGAATGGCTCGGCAAAAATACGCTTTCGGTTTATTTTTGGCATTTGCCGCTTGTTGAGTTGTTGTTTTGGTGCGGCTTGATGTACACGTTGCAAGCACATATACGCACCTTACTGTTTTTGCCGTTGCTTGCCGTTTTTGCGGCGGCGACCTGCGCGCTGTTGTCCGCACCCGTGTTTGCGTTACCGATAAAAGGTGTCAAAAAGATTTGTATGAGGTTAAATAAGTATGAACCAACCGATTGATGCTACCGCTGCCATTCGCGAAAGGCTGTTTGCCTTGCGGGATGAAAAAAACGCGGCATTCAGCGCAAAACTCATCCCGAATATCGCACCGGAACGGGTGCTGGGTGCACGCTTGCCGGCAATTAGAAAACTTGCGCGAGAACTTGCCGGCACGGCAGAAGCCGAAGCCTTTTTGCAGGCATTACCGCACGAATATTTAGAAGAGGATCACCTGCATTCGTTTCTCATTGCGGGTGAAAAAGAGTTTGATACCTGTATCGGTAAAATAGAAGCGTTTTTGCCGTTTATTGACAATTGGGCAACGTGTGATTCTCTGCGCCCGAAGTGCTTTGCAAAGCATAAAAAAGCGTTATTGCCCTATATCGAAATTTGGCTTCACAGTGAGCATTTATATACCGTCCGCTTTGCGGTGGGGATGCTCATGTGCCACTATTTAGATGCCGATTTTGATGAAAAATATTTGCAGTGGGTGGCGGCGCTCGAAAGCGAAGAATACTATTTCAATATGATGCGCGCGTGGTACTTTGCCACGGCGCTCGCTAAACAATATGAGAGCACTTTGCCCCTTTTGGAGAGCAAAACCCTCGATACGTTCACGCATAATAAAGCGATTCAAAAAGCGCGTGAGAGTTTTCGTGTGTCACCCGAACACAAGGCATATTTAAAAACTTTAAAGTATACTAAAGTAAAATAATATATCTAATTTGCAAAAAAGTATTGACTTAAATTTGCGATTGTGTTATAGTATTTGAGCGCTGAAAAGTTGGCGAGAGTCAAACCCTTGTTAACAAATATGCTGGTGTAGCTCAGTTGGTAGAGCAGCTGATTTGTAATCAGCAGGTCGGGGGTTCGAGTCCGTCCACCAGCTCCACAGTGCATTGCATCAATATGGGAGAGTTCCCGAGTGGCCAAAGGGAACAGACTGTAAATCTGTCGGTTATTGCCTTCGGTGGTTCGAATCCACCCTCTCCCACCAAGTTACAGGATATCCGCAAGGGTATCCTGTTTCGCTTTGTGTTGGCGCTAATCGGCGTAAATAAAGGGGATTTTAACACTCTTAGCATTCGAGATAATCTTCCAAAAAGCCGATTAAAGCCGGTTTAAAACAGTTAAAAACGAACTCTACTGCGCTTCTACTGCACCTGAAGGCGAGCAGGTGCAG
>CADBJA010000117.1 GCA_902794945.1 Oscillospiraceae bacterium | reverse complement strand
CTAATATAATCAAGTGCGAATGTGTCGCCCACCACTCTTCTCTCTTCTCTTTTCTCTCTTCTCTTTTATCGAGCGTTAGTGAGATAAATTAGAATTTACTCTCCAAATACTCCGCAAAATCACCAACGGTTTTAAACTCGCTCAACGCTTCATCCGGCACTTCAATTTCATATTTGTCTTCCACACTCATAACAAGTTCTATCAAGTCAAACTCATCAAAATTTATTTCTTCAAACGTGGTACTTTTTTCTATACCTTCCGTATCAAATTCAAATTCTTCACTTAAAAATTTTAAGAATTCTTCAAAAGTCATAATAAACTCCTTTCGATTGTTTGTATTATAATGTTATCAAATTTCTATTATCTATACAAGAAAAATATGCAAATATATTTAAATGTTTCACCGTAAAAAAGACTTTCAGAATAAATTGTAAAAAATGTATTAATTCAACACTAAATTACTGTCAAAATAACCAAAAAAATAATTTGTCATTTTTACCAAAAAACTTCAAAAAAATTAGAATAAATTCCAAAAAAAAATATCATTGTTGACTTCTTTATTATTATAGAGTAAACTGAATATGAATAGAAGTGGGTGAACTATGCCCATTAACACTATTTTGAGAAAACACTTTATGTATGGAGGTTGAAAGACATGAAAAAGTGTAAAAAAGTTTTAGCACTTGTTCTGGCTCTCGTGATGCTGCTGTCCGCAGCCTGCGTTGGTCTTAGCGCGAGTGCAACAAATGTTAAAAACCTTTACACCGGATCTGCTCTTAGCGGCAAAATGAACTCCGTAGATGAATATGAACTCACCAATGAGCAATATGCATCTATCATTCTTGACTTTGTCGATAAGACTTTGGCGAATGCCAACATTCCGGTAATGACCATCCCTCTCACATCAGGTTTGAGAATTCAAATCAATGCGAAAGACATTAATGGTATCAACAGAACTATTATTGACTTAAACGCTTTGATTGATAAAGCAAGTTCATTCCTGGGTGACATTGCTAAACTTGATTTTAGTGCATTTAGCACATCCACCGCGAGAGACGGTAAAACATCTGCAAGTGATGTTCGTTTCATCACCGCACTTGTTTCTTTCTTGAGCACAAAGGTTAACTATGAGGCTATCGGCAAACTTGTCAGAAAAGGTCTCGGTACCGGCAGCGGTCAGTTAAACCCCGGCTCTATCGTAAACGGTTTTATTCCCGATAATGTTAAAGAAATCACAAACGATATTGTCGGTTTCTTAAAGAAAACTTTGTTTAACGATGCCAATGCAAGTTTCGATGCCAACATTGCCAGCATGGTAACCGAACTCATTAACGGTCTCGGTCTTGAAATGCTCGAAGGTTATACCTTTGAGTCGACTGATTCTATTTATTCCACAATAGATAAGATAGTCAGAGTATTGACCAAGTGGGTAATTAAAAACATTCAGGCAGATACTTGGGATTTCAAGGGTATGATTCTCAATGCAATGCCTAACTTTGAAACTGAGTATCCTTTCGTTAACCTTGATGGCATCACCGAGATTAATTGGGATTGGGAAGCAGACGGTATGGGCAAAAAGTTTGTTGCCGGCACCGCTTCTACTTATATTGTATATCATATTAATAATTTACTCGGTGAAGTGGTTTCTAAAGTGTTCCCGGAGTTTAACTCTTTCAAAGGTTCACTTGGCGGCGGTATTTCCTCCACAGCCGGTTGGAAGAAAGATAACTCTACTAACTCATTAAACACCTTAAACCAAAACATTGCAAAAGCAGCGCAGTATGCCGATATTAAGTTAAACGGCGGCACATTTACCGATGAAGAAGCTGCGGCTTTAACCAACCCGACCAAGACATATGCAATGGTGCTTGCCGATGCAATTATTAAAATGTTCTTCCCGGGCATTAAGGTTGAAAAGCAAGACATTGTAAACGGTAATATTGCCATTCTCGCTGTAGAAGCACTTAATGAGTTTAATTCTTATTATATTCCCGAAAACATCTTAACCGATTTATACACCTACAATGAAACCGGTACCGTGCTGAACAGAACCAAGTACACCGAGTCTTATTGCCAGGGTCTTTACAAGAATATGCTTGCAGCAATGATTGCGAAGTTTACTTCCGGCTACTTCCCGGTAAGTTTCTCTAACAAAAACAATCTGGATGCAGTGCTTAAAGACATTGTGAAGTACTTTATGAACACTGTTGCAAAAGCAGGTACACTCAGTGAAGGTGCTCTCGGTACCATCAGTAATTCCGATACCGTTTACACGGCGGTAGATAGAATTATCTTCTCACTCAATACCTCCGGCTCCTATGTAGAAGGTGCAAGTTCCAACGGCGGCAGAAACAAGACCGGTATTTTACCGCAAGGCGTTCTTCCCGCGTCTTACAACACCTCTAAAAAGTTGGTTGACCATCTCTTCAGTTGTGTTGAAGGCTTAAATGTGGGTGATTTACTTAAGATTTTGGTTCCGAATTCCTCCGGTACAGAAATGACGACTGCGTTGTTCCCGAACCTCGTTTCTTACGAAATCATTCGTATTATCAATGTATTGTTCCCGGCTACTTGGACTTCAAAAACAGGTTCTTTGGATGCACTCCTTACAAATGAGAACCTCGGTAATATTTTAGAAAAAATATTACAACAACTTAATATTAACTACCATATTTACCCTGCATTAAAACTCGTTTCATCCTTAATGGGCTTATCTTCAGCTCAAACCAGAGGTGAGGCAGCAATCTCTCTTGCAAATGAAGTCACTGCAGGCGATACAACCGTTTACCCGAATATTCAACCGATTATCAACAGCAGTTCCACCACTGTACCGAGCGGTTACTATTTGAAGGTAGAAAATACTTCTAAGGGTATCAACGGCGGTTATCACTCTAACACCGGTAATGAGATTCAATATGAACCTTATAAATTAAAAGTAGTTAGTATTGTTTGTGAAAATCAGTCAGGTGTTAAAGTAAATAACGCATCCGAAGCAAACATTGCGTCTGCTGATTCTCAGGCATTCTCGATTAGCGGTACAGCAACATTAAATACAATGCTTTCATTCCGTGTCACATTTAAAATGTCTGAAGAAATGGGTCGTAACTACGGTGATCCGCAAGAAGCAAGAATTTATGTTTATTACGGCAATCCGAGCATGGCAAGCGGCACCTCTAATTCCGTAACGGTCAGCATTCCGTCTGTCATTTACGGTACACCTTCTATGTTCAATAATGCTGTCGGTTATTACAGAACCAACAACGCAGCCGCTACTTATTCAGGTGCGGCAGAGGATTCCGTATTCCCGAAGGCGCTTACCGATGCAGGCTTTACCTTTAGCGCCAGCGGTTCAGGCACACCCGAAACCACTGCCAACAAGCAGTTTAACCCGTTCTCGGTATCTGTACCTTCCACGGTCGATATTAACGACTATGCAGGCACTTACAATATCACTTATAACTTAAAGACGATTGATACCAGCAATTCCGATGCATCTTACAGCGGTAATACTGCTATTAATACCAAGTGGGTTCTCTTTGACGATGCCGGTCTTGAAGGATTGGTATCTCAATACACCGGTATGGATTTACAGGCGGCAGACTTCTCTAACACCGCCCTTTGGAATGCGTTTGCGGCAGAGTTGAACAAAGCAGAAGTAATGCTTAACAACCCCGGTGCAACCGCTACCACGCCGGCAGCCTTAAAGGCAGCCTTTGCAGCAGAGGTTGAAACCCTCACTGCGGCTTATGAAGCACTGGCAGAATCCTCCACAGCAGACTACACCGAGTTATTGAAAGCAAGACTGGTTGAGTATGCAGATGGCGATGCCGAAAACAACATCAGACCTAAGTATACCAGATGGGACTATGCAACTGTCGGCTACACGAGATATGCTAAGAGTTTGTCTGCAGTAAGAAATTACTACAACAATAAAGAAAAATCTTCCGTGAAAGTAACAGAGGCACTTCGTTATAACGAAGCAATGGCAAAAACCAACGTGCTCTTCCCGGATGCTGCTACCGATACTTCTAAAGCAGCTGCATTGAATAACTTAAAGACTGTTTATAACACCTTTAATGCTTACCGTGCAAACTACAACCCGACCAACTATACACCTGAATCGACCGAGGCCATCTTAGAAGCACTCGATCAAGGTGCATCCGTAATTGGCGGTACCGGTCTTGACGGCACAAGTGCTCCGAAGGTATCTGATTATGCAGATGCAAGAAATGATATTCTCGCAGCTCTTAATAAGCTTATTGCTCAACCGCTTAATATTAACGAGTTGTACAGCAAAGTAAATGCGGCAAAAGAACAATATAATGATAATATGTATTATACCGATGAAGCTTGGAATGTATATGAAAAGGCTTTAGATGCGGCAAATACCGTTATCAATGACCCGTTATCCTTATTGCCGAAAGATTACACCGCTGCCGATGTGGCAAGTGTAAATGCGCAGATTACTTCTCAGTATATTCCTGATTTGGAAAGCGCGATTCAAGTTTTACAGGCAAATCCCTATGTATCATCCCTTTCCGGTATGGTGAAAGGTGCCGTGGCATACGACTTCGGTAAGAAGATTGTGGCGGGTTCCAGAGTGATTGACGCTTCCCAATTCATCATTGTTGCACCGGGTGCTAAAATTCAAGATCTTACCACATTGTTTGAGTTCTCCAAAAACACCAGCCGTTACACGAAAGATGCTGAAGGCAACTGGAACACCTACTGCTCTGTAGACGGTACACCTACCTTTACGGTTTACAACGCAGCAGGTAAAAAGCAAACCAGTTTGACTTCTAAATTAAGAACCGGTTATACGGTAGATGTTACTGCAGCATCTTCCGGTATTGACAATCATTACACCATCATTGTTACAGGTTGTGATGATAACATTAACCCAACCACCTCTACATTCGCAAAATCTCCTGCAAAACTTGCAACGATTCTTCCGAACGTGATTGCAAATGTCGGTGCAGATTCATTTGAACCGGCACAGATTCTTGCTTGTGACTTAAATGGTGACGGTAGAGTAGATAATACCGACCTTGTGTTACTTAAGATGTGGCAAAACGGTACTTACAAACCCTACAACACATTATAAATTTCAATTCCATACTTTTTGGCGGAGAGGCAACTCTCCGCCATTTTTTGGTATGACGATTTTCTTGCAAATTAGCAAAGAACAATAGGCTCTTTTCCTAAAACCGTGAAATCAAAGAAAAATCTAAAACGCAACAGAAGTTGCAAATAGTTGTTTTCTTTGCAA
>CADBJA010000116.1 GCA_902794945.1 Oscillospiraceae bacterium | reverse complement strand
TGAAAAGGAAATAATTTTTTCTATCACTTCTATATGTACGGCTTCGTCCCTGACCACACCTTTTTTGCCGACTTTCTCTCTGCCCGCTTCAAACTGCGGTTTAATCAGTGCCACACAAAACCGATTTTCTTTCAAAAAATTTCTTAACACAGGCAATATTTTGGTTAAAGAAATAAAGGAAACATCTATGGAAGCAAAATCAATTTGCTCGGGAATTTGCGCTTCGGAACAGTAGCGAAAGTTGGTGCGTTCGAGATTAACTACTCTCTCATCCGTGCGCAGTTTCCACGCCAGTTGCCCGTAGCCCACATCAATGGAATATACTTTTACCGCACCGTTTTGCAACATACAATCGGTAAAGCCACCGGTGGAAGCACCGATATCCATACATACTTTTCCGTTTAAATCTATCGGGAATGCCTGCATCGCCTTTTCGAGTTTATAGCCGCCGCGCGATACATAGGGCATCACTTTGCCGCGAAACTCGATAGTGGCATCTTCACTGACGCTTTCACCCGCTTTGAGTGCCTTTACATTATTGACATATATTTCCCCTGCCATTATCATCGCTTTTGCCCGCTCTCGCGAAGGCGCAAGCCCTAATTCGGTAACGGCAATATCCAATCGTTTTTTACTCACCTTTAATATCGTTTACCATACTATCGACATCCAAGCCGAATTCCTTTAACTGCTCGTCTACGGAAGCGGGTGCCACAAAGGTATCTTCCACCGCGTTGAGCACAAATTTGCCTTTGTAATTTTCACCGGCAAGCAATAAGTCAAAATGCTCACCGATACCGCCCGTTTTCATACTCTCTTCATAAAAATAGATTTCTTCAAAACCGAGGGCATACTTCACCGCCTCCGGGTGAATGGGTTTAATTTTATTGAGTTTTAACACACTGACGGCAATACCTTCATCTTTGAGTTTTTGCTGTGCCGTATAGGCGGTTGAAAAGGTTCTGCCGAAAGTGATGATAAGTTTTTTTGATGCTGTTTCACTTTCAAATACCGTGTAATCTTCACCGTTCGGCTCGTACCCCTCCGGCAATGCAAATTCACCGCCGCGCGGGTACCGAATGGCGCTGGAATACGGTTCTTTATACATTGCCCGGTACATCATAGAGTTCAGTTCCAAAAATGAGGACGGGGCAAAAATGTTAATATCGGGAATACATATCATCATCGGGATGTCAAAAAGCCCTTGGTGGGTTTGACCGTCCGACCCGACAAAACCGGCTCTGTCAATCGCAAAAATCACCTTTTGCTTTTGCAAAGACACATCGTGAATGATTTGGTCATACGCCCGTTGCAAAAAGGTGCTGTACACCGCAAATACCGGTATCATCCCGTTTTTGGCAAGACCGGAAGAAAAAGTGACGGCATGCTGCTCGGCGATACCGACATCAAAATAGCGTTCCGGATAAAGTGCCGCAAATGTTTCAAGCCCTGTTCCGGTCGGCATAGCGGCAGTGACGGCGCAAACGCGCTTATCATTCCCCGCAAAGGCACAAATGGCTTTGCTGAATGCCTTTGAATAACTCTCGCCTCCGGGTTTACTCTCGCCGGTTGCAATATTAAACGGACCGACACCGTGAAAATGCTCGGGGTCCTGCTCGGCAGGCGCATAGCCCTTCCCTTTTACGGTCTCTATATGCACCACGCTCGGTTTACCGCGCAGTTTTGCCACCTCAAAAACGCCTTTTAAACGCTCGATATTATGACCGTCTACCGGACCTAAATAGGCATAACCCAAATCTTCAAAAAAGGAAGAATGGTACAGCGCGCCTTTGAGCGCATATTTATATTTGACAATTTTATTTCTAATCGGAATGCCGATGAGCGGAATGTGCTTTAACAGCGACTGAAAACGCTCTCTGCTTTTAAAATACCGCTTGGTAGAGCGAATTCTGGCAAGGGATGTGGCGAGGGAACTTTTGTTACTCGAAATACTCATTTTATTGTCGTTAATGACAATGATGAGATTATCCGCATCTGCATAGGCATTGTTTAAGCCTTCATATGCCTCACCGCCGGTCAAAGACCCGTCACCGATGACGGCTATCACATACCCTTTTTCGCCCTTGAGTTTTTTGGCTCTTGCCAACCCGCAGGCGGCGGAAATGGAAGTGCTGGAGTGGCCGCTATAAAAAATATCGTGTTCACTCTCAGTCGGGTTGGTAAATCCGCTGATACCGCCCTTGGTGCGCAGGGTATCAAAAGTATGATAGCGCCCTGTGAGCAGTTTATGTGCATAGCACTGATGCCCCACATCAAATATAATTTCATCTTCCGGAGAATGAAACATTTGATGCAGTACAACACTCAACTCAACCGCACCCAAATTAGACGCCAAATGCCCGCCGTTTTGCGAAACCGTTTCAATAATCTTTTCTCTGATTTCGGCACATAGGGCTATGGTATCGGCGGTATCTAACGCTTGCACATCTTTCGGGGAAGTGATATGTTCCAGTAATTCATATTTACTCATATATACACCCAATAATCAATAAATATACAAAATATTATAGCATAGATGAATTTTTAGTCAATATAAAAAATCCATCCGGTTTTTGCACGGTTACTTGTTACGCGTGCTCAATGCATTCACCTGTTCATTTAAAAACCACGCTTTTTCACCGTAAGGTTTGAGCAAGGCTAACGCCTGTTTTTGCATCTCAAGTGCTGTTTGCTCCGCCTTATCTAAACCAAGTAAAGACACATAGGTGGATTTTTCATTGGCGACATCGGAACCGATTGGCTTACCCAGTGTTTCTTCCGTACTTGTTACATCCAAAATATCATCCACAATTTGAAACTGCAAGCCGATAGCGGTGCCAAACTCCAATGCCGTTTGCATATCCGCTTCACTGCCGCCGGCGGCAAGTACACCGATTTGGCACGGCACCGTTAAGAGTTTACCGGTTTTAAGTGCCTGCATTTTTTTTAACGTTTCAAGGCTGATTTGTGTATTTTCACTTGCTAAATCCAGCGTTTGACCACCAATCATCCCGTCAATTCCCGTGCCGGTAAAGAGAATTTTACCGCAACCAAGTGCGATATGAGGCTCTAAGTCATCAAACCTGCCGCATACCACTTCGGCTGCCAGATTAAGAAGTGCATCACCGGCAAGCAATGCATACGCTTCGCCGAACTGTTTATGGCAAGAGGGCTTGCCACGCCTTAAATCATCATCATCCATACACGGTAAATCATCGTGAATTAAGGAATAGGTGTGAATCATTTCGACAGCACAGGCATAGGGCAACACACGCTCTATATCACCGCCGAGCATCTCACAAAATGCCAGCGCCATCACCGGTCTGACACGCTTGCCGGCGTTCATCAAAGAGTATTCCATTGCCTCGCTGACGATGCTTTTTTCTTCGATTGAATCTATATAAAAATGCAACTTTTCATTGATACGCTCTAAATAGGCATAGAGTTTCTGAGTATAGTCCATTACGCTTCACCTTTTAAACTTTTTTCTTTTTCGCTTAAATAATCTTCACAATATTTTGCAAGTTTTACCCCTTTTTCATAGAGGGCAAAAGACTTGTCCATATCCACATTGCCGCTTTCGAGTTCGGCAACGGTTTTTTCGAGTTCTTTCATTGCCTGTTCGTAGGTCATTTTCTGTTCCATACTTACCTCTTTTCTACTATCTTTGCCACCGCTTCGCCCTGTGAGAAGCGAATAGCAACCGTATCATCGGGTTCTAATTGCTCTATACCGTAAACGGTTTTACCGTCTTTTTTCACAACACTGTATCCCCTCGCAAGTACCTTTAAGGGGCTGAGCGCCTCTAATTTTTGTACCGTGCCGCTCAAACGAGAACGCTGTAATTGTAAGCGTGATGCATAGGCGGATTCGAGCCTTTGAGAAAGAGAAACCGTTTTCATCCGATTTTCATCAATCACAAAACGCACATTGGTTAAACACGGTTTGTTTTTTAACGCCTGAACTTTGAGTTTTTCGGTACTGATTTTTTTCGTAACGGCGTGCTGCAACCGGACTTTTTTATCCGCAAGTTCCAGGTACACGTCACTTAAATTCGGCACCGCCAGTTCCGCCGCGGCAGAAGGCGTCGGCGCACGCTTATCCGCCACAAAATCGACAATCGTAAAATCGGTTTCGTGACCGACGGCGGAAATGATCGGAATACGGCTTGCCGCAATCTCTCTCGCCAGCGCCTCACTGTTAAACGCCCACAAATCTTCTATCGAGCCGCCGCCCCTGCCGATGATAATAACATCGCAAGCGTTTTCGGCGTTCATTTTTCTTACCGCATTACACAGTTGTTCGGTCGCACCGTCACCCTGCACGAGCACCGGTTCGAGCAACATTGCGGCAACCGGGTAACGCCTGCCCAACACATTGGTAATATCGCGCACCGCCGCACCGGTCGGTGAAGTAATCACGCCGACTGTTTCGGGGTAACGCGGTAACGGCTTTTTACGGGAGTCATCAAACAACCCCTCCGCGTGCAGTTTTTTCTTTAACTGCTCATAGGCAAGGTTCAACCCGCCCACGCCTTTCGGTTGCATATCTTCCACATACAACTGATACACACCGTCTCTCTCAAACACGGAAAGGCGGGCTTTGACCAAAACCTGCATCCCGTTTTCCGGCGTAAACTTTAAGCGAGAAGCATAGGACTGAAACATCACTGCTTTGACAACCGCTCTGTCATCTTTGAGCGAAAAATAAAAATGACCGCTTTTGATGTGGTTTTTAAAGTTGGATATTTCGCCGCTGACATACACATTGCGAAACACCGGTATTTGGTCAAACAAGCCTTTGATGTAGTTATTTAATTGTGAAACGGTAACGACTAATTTTTCAAACTGTTCCATTTTAAATATCCGTAAAGGGCAATGCCGACGGCATTGTCTGTTGCATACTCCGGCGGGCAAAAATGTGCGCCGCACGCGCTTTCTAATGTATTTCGAATAATAGAATTGCTCATTACGCCGCCCGCAAAATATAGCGGCAGGCGTGTATAGGTTTCAAAAAGCCTTTCACTCATTGCACATAGAGTATTGGCAATGTAATCAAGTGTAAAACGGGCGCAATCTTCTTTACTTTCACCCTCGCGCAGTCTTTTTTCGGCAAGGTTTTGCAGCCCCGAAAACGAACAATCCGCACCTTTTAATTTGCCCTTTTGCGTAAATGTTTTATCGCTTTGCAGTGCCAATGCCTCCAGCGCTTTTCCTGCAGGGAAACGCAAGCCCATTTTGCCGCCGATTCGGTCCACCGCCTGCCCGACTTTTAAATCCAAACTGCAGGCAACCCGCTCGATGCGGATGATATTTTCGGTATCGGGTTTTACCAGTAACGCATCCGTCGTGCCGCCCGAAACATGAAAACAAATAAAACCGGACTCAATTTGCTT
>CADBJA010000115.1 GCA_902794945.1 Oscillospiraceae bacterium | reverse complement strand
GTGCCGTCACTAACCCGGGGGATGAAATCATTGTACCCGAACCGAGTTTTGTGTGCTACAACCCGATTGTCAGTGTTTGCGGCGGTGTGCCGGTAACACTTGAAACCAAGGTGGAAGATAATTTTAAAATCAATATTAACGCTTTAAAGGCGTTAATCACGCCGAAAACCAAAGCAATTGTTTTGCCGTACCCCAACAATCCGACCGGCGCTATTTTAGAAAAAAAAGAACTTGAAGAGATTGCCGCTTTGCTTAGGGGTACCGATATTTTAGTGATTTCGGATGAAATTTACGCCTCACTTACATATGGCGATAAAAAGCATATCTCCATCGCAAGTCTTGAGGGTATGCGGGAAAGAACGGTTGTGATTAACGGTTTTTCTAAAACCTTTGCCATGACCGGGTGGCGACTTGGTTACGCCCTTGGTCCTGCACCGATTATTAAGCAGATGACAAAACTGCATCAGTTTGCCATTATGTCTGCCCCCACTACCTCGCAGTATGCCGCGATTGAAGCGTTAAAGAATGCAGCGGAAGAGACGGAAAAAATGAAAGCGGAATATGATTTCCGTCGCCGTTTTGTAGTGCACGAGTTTAACCGTATCGGCTTAGAGTGTTTTAACCCCGAGGGGGCTTTTTACTGTTTCCCGTGTATTCGCTCCACCGGTTTGAGTTCCGAGCAGTTCTGCGAGAGACTATTAAATGAAAAGCATGTGGCAGTTGTGCCGGGTACCGCCTTCGGCGCATGCGGTGAGGGCTTTATTCGCGTGAGTTACTGTTACTCTGTTGAGCACTTAAAAACCGCTGTGGCAAGGATAGAAGAATTTATTGAGGAATTAAAGAATGAAAGTTAAGGCGTGTGCAAAAATCAATTTAATGCTCGATATTTTGGGCAAACGCGACAACGGCTACCATGATTTGTATATGCTCATGCAATCGGTCAGTTTGTGCGATGAGGTGGAAGTGACGAAAGCCGGAACCATTACCGTTCGCTGTTCCGACAGTCGTATTCCCACCGATAAAAGCAACATTGCATACAAGGCGGCAAAGGCATTTTTTGATGCCACGGGCATAGACGGCGGTGCCGCTATTTCTATTCAAAAAAACATTCCTTCGCAGGCAGGGCTTGCCGGCGGCAGTGCCGACGGGGCAGCCGTGATTACAGCGTTAGATGCGTTATACGGTACCGATTTGCACTACTATGAACTGTGCGATATCGGTGCAAAGGTGGGTGCCGATGTGCCGTTTTGCATCGTCGGTAAAACCCGCATTTGTCGCGGTATCGGCGATAAAATGGAACTCATACGCCCGATAGAAGACTGTTTTATTGTGATAGTCAAACCGCATAAAGATGTATCTACCGCCGAGGCGTATGCCGAGTATGATAAAATCGGCTGGCGGCGCAAACCCGACCAAAAGGGAATTGTGCGTGCCATCAAGTTTTCCGATTTAAAAGAAACGGCGCGCCTGTGTGAGAATGTGTTTGAGCAGTTTATTGAAGTGGGTGAGCGCCCGGCAATTAAAGCCGTGATGCGAGAGCACGGTGCTCTCGGCTCTTGTATGAGTGGTAGCGGTCCCTCTATTTTCGGTATTTTTGAAACGGAAGAGCAGGCACAAGCCGCTTTCGATGAACTGAAAAAAGATTTTGACGAAACATACCTGTGTACACCGACATATTACGGTTGTAAAATAATAGAAGAATAATTGAAGAAAATCTAAAAAAAGGAATATTTTTCCTTTCTATGCCGATACTGTGAGTATCGGCACTTTTTTAATGAATAGTGAATAATGAAGAATGAAGAATTGTGGGCGGGATACCCGCAACCCATTTTATAATGAAACCGTTTGTCCTACAAGAAAAGGTCCGAAAGCCCCCTGAAGCCAATGTCGTCAACCTAAGAAAGGAACAAAGAAGCTATTTACTTCTTTGTCATCTTGAGTTTATCGAAAGATCTTTATTTATCAGAGTTCCGGTATAATTAAGATTCCTCGTTCGTTCAGAACAACTCGTTTTTTGAAAAAGTACCTTAAGTTGACGACATTACCTTTGCATAATTATTTGAAAGAGAGGTAAAAAAGATGAAACTTAAAAAAATAGAATTGATAGTGATTTTTACACTCGTTTTCAGTTTGATTTTCCATTTTGTTTCTTTCTCAAAAGATTGTGAAAACATAAAAAAAGATGTGTTAAGACTGCATATTTTAGCCAATTCCGATGCGGCATTTGACCAAAACTTAAAACTGATGGTGCGTGATGCGGTATTAGCAGAGGGTTATGATGTTTTTGACGGCGTAAAAACGGTGGAACAGGCAAAGCGAAAAGTATTAAAAAACCTTGATACTATTGAGAAAATTGCAAAGCGTGAAATTGCCAAAAACGGATATTCTTACCCTGTAGCGGTAAAACTTGAAAAAACCTTTTTTGATACGCGTTATTACCGTGATTTTACTTTGCCGGCAGGGGAATATGAGGCACTAAAAATTGTGATTGGCAAAGGAGAGGGACATAACTGGTGGTGTGTAATGTTCCCCTCATTATGTTTAGCGGCAAGCGGTGCAGTGGAAGATACCAACGCTTTAAGTGAGGCGGAAAAAGACTTGATCTTATCCGACCCGCGTTTTGAAGTGCGCTTTAAATGTGTAGAAATATACGAAAAAATCAAGAAAATGTTATAAAAATTATCTATTTTACTATTGCAATTCTTTTGATATAATATATAATATAATTGATTAGTTATGTACTGATTAATTTAAAGAAATAAGAGGAGTTAGCAAATGTCTTTAATACTGGGGCACAGAGGTGCAAGTGCCTATGCACCCGATAATACAAGAGCCGCTTTCGAATTGGCAATCAATATGGGAGCGGATGGTGTAGAAACCGATATTCATATCACGAAAGACGGTATCCCCGTCATTCAACATAATTATGAGATTGACCGTAATTCTAACGGTCACGGTTATGTAGAAGAAATGACTTACGATGAACTTTTGCAATATGACTTCGGTTCATGGAAAGGTGAAGCATTTAAAGGCGAAAAGATTTTAACGCTTGACGAGTGTTTGGAGATTGCCGATAAATCCATGCGTTTCATCAACCTTGAACTTAAGCAAGTGATGCATCAGGATTCGGGCATTGTTGAAAAAACGCTTGAACTTGTCAAAAAACACAAAATGGTTGACCGCGTATTGTTATCAAGTTTTGACCATACATTAATGCAACAGGCACAGGTACTTTGCCCCGAGATTTTAACCGGTGCTTTATATGATGAGTCCGAAGTGAAACAAAATAATATTTACGAAATCTTAAAAGACGCGCCGCAGTATGTATCGGATTTGGGATTTGATTTTGCCAATCCTCATGTGGATTATTTGTGTGAAGAGGGTATTGTGGACAAATTCACGCAAAAAGGCATCGGCGTAGCGGTATGGACGGTGGATAAACCGTACATTGCACAACAGTGCGTTAAGCACGGTGTAAAATGTATTATTACCAATAAACCCGATGTGATTTTAAAAGCCGTTAAAGAAATTTGCGATTAAAGAAGAGGTATACTATGAAAAAGTTTTTTAGCATTCTTCTCGTTTGTGTTATGGTTTTTTCCTGCTTTAGTGTGTTGGCTTTTGCCGATGATGTGCAGTATTACCGTGACGGTATTTTTGAATTCTATATCGGTGAGGATACCGGGGCGCATATTGTCAATATTTTAGCGTCCGATTCTACCGAGATTACGATTCCGCTTGCTTTAGAGTGGGAAGATAGTAACAAAATCTCTTCTATTGTAGATGATGACAATGATACAGATGACCCGTTCGTAAAAAATCTCGCTTATGTGACTGCGATTGAAGATGCGGCGTTTGATCATTACAGTGAGAGTTTAACCAAACTGTCTATCCCGAAATATGTCAGTGAAATGGATATTGACTCTTTAAGAATTCCGACTTTGAGTGCAATTGCAGTGGATGCAGCAAACGAAACCTACGCTTCTTCCGCAAGCGGCACATTGTATAATGCGGCGAAAACCACTTTGTTACTGCATCCGCAGGCGAGCAGTGATAATGCGATTGAGCCGACCGTTACCGCATTTGCGGAATATGCATTTGCCGATTCCGTAAATATTACAAACATCACGATTCCTGCTAAGGTAACGATGATTTCTTCACATTGCTTTGATGGTTGTACTGCCCTTACAAGTGTAGATATGTCTGCTGCAAAAATCGGCAAAATCGGTACATATGCATTTTTAAACACGGCATTGAGTGAAGTGAACTTGGGGCAGTATATAAAGCGTGTAGATAATTTTGCTTTCTTCGGTTGCGATGCATTAAAAACTCTTGTCATTCCCGAAGCCGCCACGAATGTATCTTTAGGTGCCGGGGCGTTTATCGGTTGTCCTATTGAAAACCTCACCGTTTACAGAAGTGTGGTTGAAATGGGCGACAAAGCCATCGGTTTCTATTATGATGAAGATTTTGCTTTGCAACAGTATACTAATTTAGTCATTACTTCTTATAAATATGATGAAACAATGACCAACCAAACAACCGTTTATAACTACGTGAAAGCAAATAACATCAAATTTATTCCGCTTGATGATATTTACTGTTTAACATTTACCGACAACCAATTTGTCGGCAAAGAGAGTACGATGTTTTTATTCGTCGGCAACAAAAAAATGTATACCGTTGATTCCGATACCGGTGTGTTTGAAGTGAAAAATGTAGCGAGAGCCAATTACGGTGTTTACTTTGTCACAAAGTTCGGTATTGTGATGAAGGATGCTACATTAAGTATTAAGACCGAAGATTATCAAGAAGAGTATAACAGAACCGTTACCAAGTATGACCCCATCGGTAATGTGAACGGTGACACCAAAATAGATATTCAGGATGTTGCCGAAATTTTGAAAGAAGAAAACTATGGGAGCAACAACACTTCGTTTGATATTGATGAAGACGGTGTTGTCGGTTTAAGCGATATATCCATCATTTTAGCAAAGAATAACTATGCAAAAAACGGCGATACGCTTCCCGATAAAAATACCACACCCATTATTCCTATCGGCTAATTGAATTAGTTAAATTAAAAGAACGCGTGCTTCTCACTTAGTGAGAAGCACGTTTTCATTTTTTCGGTTCAGTAAGATTGATTATAAAAAGGGGCGGCGCAACTAAATAAGTTGAGCCGTCTCTTTTCTTATTTCCGTGAAAAGAAATCCACAGAAAAGAAAAAATATAAGGGCGACACATTCGCACTGGATTGATAAATACATTCTTCTTATCAACATTAATCTGTAATTAATTTAATTTGATTTTTAATTTACCTTGCGCTTATGCCGCGCGGGCACTTACTTTTGTAGCAACACAAAAAGTAAGCAAAAAGTTGCTTAGAAACCTTTCGACTGGTTTCTAAGAATTTCCGAA
>CADBJA010000114.1 GCA_902794945.1 Oscillospiraceae bacterium | reverse complement strand
CTACCAAAGAGTACATATTTAATTTTGAATTGAACCGCCGTGTGCCGAACGGCATGCACGGTGGTGTGAGAGGGCGGTTAAATCCGCCCTACTCGATTGCAATTATGGCGAAAAAGATGCGATTTGAGGGCTAACCTTCGTTACGGGGACTCACCTTTGCTTTATTCCTCTATTTTTTGAAGCAATACTTCAAAATCTTTTTTATCAAAATAATACTTTTTATCGCAAAATTGGCAGTTTACCTCTTCGGTTCTGCCATCGTTTGCCAACTCTTGCAATGTTTTCTTACCGGTAGATATTAACGCACGCTCAATGCGCTCTCTCGAGCAGTTGCAACGGTATTCGCACGCGCTTTCATCGAGCACATCTACCTCTCTGCCCTTTAGTACATGGCGGCAGATTTCTTCCGGAGTCATCCCCTTTACAATCATGGAACTGACACTTTCTAAATCTTTCACCGCGTTTTCTACAAAAGTGATATCTTCTTCGGATGCAAAGGGCAACAGTTGAATAATGAACCCGCCTGCCGCTTTACAACTTAAATCGGGATTGACCAACACGCCGAGCGCGCACACGGTAGGGATTTGCTCGCTCACAGCGTAATAAGAAGTAATATCTTCCGCAATTTCACCGCTGACGAGCGGCACTTGCCCGATATAAGGCTCTTTGAGCCCTAAATCTTTCATCACATATAAGTTGCCGGCATTGCCGACGGCGCCGCCAACATCAAGTTTGCCTTTCGCGTTGAGCGGCAATTCTACCACCGGGTGGTCCACATACCCGCGCACATTGCCGTGTGAATCCGACACCGCAAGCACCGTACCGGCGGGTCCCCCGCCTTTCACTTGCAGGGTGATACTGTCATTTTCACCTTTTAAAGACTGCCCCATTAATGAGCAGGCGGTTAACAACCTGCCCAGTGCAGCGGTGGTCACGGCAGAGGTTTGGTGAATCCTCTCTGCTCTTGCCACAATATCGGTGGTATCGGCTGCCATCATAATCACGGCACCCTCTTTGGTAATACATCTGACTACTTTACCCATACTGACTCCTGTATATTATCGTTTTATTGCTACAAATATTTTTCTTTCGCTCGTTTTACCGGGGGCTTCAAAACTGAAATCATCAAAAATGCCTGCGAGTTCAAAACCGGTTTCATTTAACAAATTTGTTAAAACTTCATCACTATAGTAATACTCGGTAATAAACTCCGACTCGCGCCGATATGTTTCACCCTGTTTTTCAAAAAAATCAAGGTAAATGTTGACACTTGCATCTTCATTCACTTCATTTTGCCAGGCGAGAAAACAGGTATCATTCTCATAAATATACGCATTATCTCCCAACACCGCTCGGTGTTTATATTCCGTATTGACATCAAAAATAAACACACCGCCCGCTTCGCTGAATAAAGATACTTTTGAAAAAGCCGCTTTTAATTTCCGGGCACTTTCAATATGATTAACGGAATCAAGTGTGCAAATGCAGGCAGTGATGGTGCCGAACAAATCGAGTTCACACATATCTTGATTTAAAAATATAATATGAGAGTCGGTTTGCAGTTTCTTTTCAAGCGCTTCATCAAGCATTTCGGCACTGATATCGGTACCGATGACATCAAACCCGCGTTTTTCCATTTCAAAACTAAGTGTTCCGGTACCGCAAGCAAGATCAAGCAAAATTCCCTTGCCCTTGCCGTATTTTTCAATCAATTCACTCAAATAATCCGCCCTGGCGGCATAATCTGCATTCTCGGTAAACGCATCATAATACTTTGCAAATAATGAGTACATTACAAATCCTCACACACGGCGTTTATTTTTTCACGCACTTCTTCCACCCCCTGCCCGGATAAGGCGGAAAACAGGATGGCTTCGGCATCATAATCGGCAAGTTCTTCGCCGATTTGCTCCATTCTTTTTACGGTTTCGGTTTTATTGAGTTTATCGCACTTTGTGAACACAATCACAAAGGGAATGTGTTTGCGCGTTAAAAAATCGAGCATTTGCAAATCTTCTCCGCTCGCTTTGCGGCGAAAATCGATGAGTTGAAAAACAAGGGCAATCTCTCGTTTTTGCCCGAAATAGGCTTCAATCATATCGCCCCAACGCTTGATTTCACTTGCCGATTTTTTGGCATAACCGTAACCGGGTAAATCCACAAAATTGACGGTATCACACCGAAAAAAATTAATGGTAACCGTTTTGCCCGGCACGGAAGAAACCCGCGCCAGGTTTTTACGGTTAAACACTTTATTGATTAATGAGGATTTGCCTACATTGGAGCGCCCGGAAAACACAATCTCCGGCAAGTCGCCGGGTTCCAATTGCGCGGCAGTGCCGTAAGAGCGCACATATTCTACATTATTTAAATTAATCATTGCCTTATCGCTGCTCTCTTTGCGTTTTTCTTTTCCATAATAAGTTCTTTATCGGGTTCACTATGCGGTACGCTTGCAAAACTTTGTGCAAAAACTTCTGCCAAACCGCTCACGCTGACAAACTCGATGCTGTCTTTCACAACCGCATCCACATCATCCAAATCGGGAATATTATCTTCCGGAATAATCACTTTTTTGACACCGGCAAGGTAGGCACCCATCGCCTTTTCACGCAAGCCGCCAATGGGCAGCACACGCCCTTTTAAAGTGATTTCACCCGTCATAGCAACATCACGCTTGACCGGTGTACCTGTCAGCGCAGAAAGCACGGCGGTGGCAATGGCGATACCGGCACTCGGTCCGTCTTTCGGTGTGGCACCGGCGGGAAAATGGATGTGAATATCTTTGGTTTTATAAAACTCTTTCTCTACCCCGTATTCTTCGGCAACGGAGCGAATGAAACTGACGGCAGCCGTGCAGGATTCTTTCATCACATCACCGAGAGAGCCGGTAAAGACCACTTTACCGTTGCCCTCTAACACATTGACTTCTACCCGCAAAATTTTGCCGCCCACACTCGTCCACGCAAGACCGTTGACGATACCGACAGCATCGGCAGGCAACAATTTTTCTTTTTTAAACTTGGGTGTGCCGAGGTATTGTTTTAAGTTTTTCGCGGTGAAGGTAACACGCTTTTTACCGCTCTCCACAATTTCGGCAGCCGCTTTGCGCACCAGTGTGCCGATGGTGCGCTCTAACTCACGCACGCCGGCTTCCGCCGTGTAATTCTCAATCAGCATATAAAGAGCATCATCGGCTATATGTACCTGCTTGGCGCTTAAACCGTGGCGCGCTAATTCTTTGCGCACCAAGTGCTTTTTGGCAATTTGGAACTTTTCTTCTTGTGTATAAGAAGAGAGTTCAATCATTTCCATTCTGTCATACAGCGGTCCCGGAATGGCGGAAGGGTCATTCGCCGTTGTGATAAAGAACACTTTGGATAAATCATACGGAATATCTATAAAATTATCCATAAATGCGTTGTTTTGCTCGCTGTCGAGCACTTCCAACATCGCAGAAGACGGATCTCCTTTATAATCGGAACCGAGTTTATCAATCTCATCAAAAAGCATCAGCGGATTTGAGGTGCCTGCCGTTTTGATGCCGGAGATTATTTTACCCTGCATAGCGCCGATATAGGTACGGCGATGCCCTCTGATTTCCGCCTCATCGTGCACACCGCCTAAAGAGATACGCACATATTTTCTGCCCATTGCCTCTGCCAAAGAGCGGGCAATGCTCGTTTTACCGACACCGGGAGGACCGACAAGGCATATGATTTGCCCGCTGATATCCGGCTTAAACTGCCTGACGGCAATCAGTTCGAGTATCCTGTCTTTTACTTTTTCAATGCCGTAGTGGTCACGGTCTAAAACTTTGCGCGCTTTTTTTAAGTTCAAATTATCTTTGGAATACGTATTCCACGGCAGTGAAAGCACGGTATCAAGATAATTGCGCACCACATAAGCATCTTGCGAGGAGGAAGACATTTTGGCAAGTTTTTCTGCCTCTTTAATGAGTTTGGTTTCAATATCTTCCGCAAAGCCGATGGCTTTGATTTGCTTTTTATATTCCTCTAACTCGTTTTGCGTTTGCTCGCCCTCACCGAGTTCATCACCTATGGCTTTGAGTTGCTCGCGCAAATAGTATTCACGCTGGTTTTCATCTATTCCCTCTTGCACCTTATCTTTAATTTTTTGTTCAAGAAGGTTTAAATTCGTTTCTTCTTCTAAAATCACCAACAGCCTTTCAAGGCGTTTTACGGGGTTGATGATTTCTAATATTTCCTGATGTTTTTCCCACGAGAACGGGGCATTGATGGCAATGCAATCCGCCAATTCCTCCGCCTTTTCGGAAGCGAGAATATCCATAATCACATTATTGGATATTTTTTGAATGGTGGAGGCGTACATTTCAAAACTCTCTTTGCCCTGACGGATGACCGCCTGCTCATATTCTTTGGAAAAGCCGGTCACTTTCATCTCTTCTACCGGGGTGATTTGTGCCGTAATGCACTCGCCGCCCACAGCAAAAGAGCCCATCATACCGCGGCAGATTCCCTCTACCACCACACGCTCGAGTTCGGAATTCGGCAGTTTCATTACCTGTTTCACCCTTGCAATGACGCCGATTTTATATAAATCATCTACTGTGGGACGATTAATTTTCATATCTTTTTGGCAGACCACAAAAATCTCTCTGCCGTTTTTCATTGCCCTGTTTAATGCCGCTTTTGACATATCACGGCTGACATCGAAATGCAATATCATTTTCGGATACAGCACCAAGCCTCGTAAGGGCAAAATCGGTAATATTTTAAAAGTATCGTTCATTTTATCACCACTTTATATTTATTGTAAGAATGCGGCAGGCACACATCAAGGTGCCCGCCGCATTGGGTTATCATTTACGCATACCTGCTGCCCGCACGCTTACGCTTTGGCGCGGGTTTGGTTAATTTTACAGGTTCCCTGTTCGGGTTTTTCACAAAATGCGCTTCTTCTTCACCTAAAATGTACTTTTTGGTAATGAGTACCTTTTCAATTTCATAATCGGAAGGCATATCGTACATAATCGGCATCAGCGTTTCTTCCATAATGGAACGCAGCCCTCTGGCGCCGGTGTTGGCGGCAAGAGTTTTGCGTGCAATTTCAATGAGCGCCTCGTGCTCAAATTCCAACTCCACACGGTCTAACGCAAATAACTTTTTATATTGTTTGATGAGTGAGTTTTTGGGCTCTTCGAGAATACGCACCAAACTCTCTTCATCTAACTGCTCAAGAGAAGTAATCACGGGAATTCTGCCGACCAGTTCGGGAATTAAACCGTATTTTACCAAATCGGCATTGGTCACCTTGGCATATGCCTCGGTTTTATCCATCTCTTTTTTCTCTTTTACATCTGCACCGAAGCCCATAGCGGAACCGCTGCAACGCTTTTCGACCACTTTTTGAATACCGTCAAACGCACCGCCGCAAATAAAAAGAATATTGGAAGTATCAATTTGAATAAAATCTTGCTGCGGATGCTTTCTGCCGCCCGTGGGCGGT
>CADBJA010000113.1 GCA_902794945.1 Oscillospiraceae bacterium | reverse complement strand
CATAAAAAACAGTTAAAGTACGCACTTTCCAAGCCTACCTTGTGTGAAGGGAACTGTCACGAAGTGACAGAGGGATTGTTATATAAATCGGGTGCGGGTATCCCGCCCACCACTCTTCTCTCTTCTCTTTTCTCTCTTCTCTTCGAGGTCGTAAGACCTCGACAAATTCCTTTTTGTCAAATGCCTGCAAATATGTTCATATTTCTTAACTGTGCATCCTCAATCCTGTCATTGACCGAGTACGCGTGTTTTTCAAGGTCGCCGCAAATGGCTTTGGTGATGCCCTGCTCGACCAGTTCATCTATCACATCGGCACAAATGCCCTCTATGGCATCGTACTTTTGCTCTGCCATACCGCCCTCATTATCGGTGGTGAGCAGGTATTCAAACATCTCGGCTTCTAATGAGAGTTTCGGCAAGGTCCTCAGTGCACGAAACGACCATTTATAATACGGCTCGTAGCGGTCATTTAATAAAAAAATCACCCGCATGGCGGCTTTTACAAATTCAAATACCGCCAGTTGTGCCGCCGCCTGTTCCCCGTGTTTGATACAACGGGTGTAATTATATTGCCCCGCCTGTGCCATGATGAGCAAATTACCGGCAAGTTTTTTAAGGCGTATCTCTTCCGGGAAAGCGCATAAAGCCTCTCTGATTTTGGTCACTTCACCGTAGTGATCAAAAAAGATTTCGCCGTTTGTGCACTCGGCAAGTGCCTGTTCGGGCACTGCAAACCACTGTGAGAGGGTGAGCACACCGTCTGCCGCACCGATTTTTTCTTCAAAAAACTCTGCCGTGCGCATCACACCGTGCCTGGCACCGCCCACGGGCGAGAGCATCGCTCTGCGGTAACCCATAAACTCTTTGGGCAATTTCGCATACGCCCGCTCTAAAGCGAAGGCGCGCTTGCGGTCTACCACATCTTCACCGGGCAAAAAAATGCAAAAACCGGGTTCAAAATCGTGGTCGGCAGAGACTGCATCATCAAAGCCGAAACACTCCGACCCGCTGCCGAAAAGCCCTACTGCCAAAAAGGGTAAAATATCGGTAAAGTCTTCTTCTAACATCGGCTTGCCGTATTGCGCATAAAACGCCTTCGATAACTCAATCCCTTTCATAAATGCTCCTTGAACGCTTGTTTAATTCATTCGCTGCGAGAAAATAGCCGTAATATGAAAACCCGGGCGCACACTTTTCACACACAAAGGCATAATACCCGTCATGCGGGGCGTCGCCGTGAATGAGTAAATCGTAGGCAGTGTTTAACCACTGTTCCACCTGTGCTTCGCTTGCCTCTTCCCCATCACGCGCGCAAACGGCATCTGCCATATTTAAATAGGTAATTGCCTGTTCGAGCACACCGCCGGGCACATTCTCCATTACCTGCAGTGCCTTTTTATACAAGTCGAAAGCCGGCTCAAACTGCCCAAGAGAGACATAGGTTAATGCTAAATTGTTATATAATCCGCCGAGCAGTGAAGGAGATGTCTTTTCATCCGCTTCATACACTGCTTTCGCTTTTTCAAAAAGTGCGAGCGCCTTTTCATCTTCACCGAATGCATTGTAAGCAGTGGCAATATTTGTGTAGGTCGTGCCGGCAGAAATATGATTTTCAAAACCGAGTTCTTTCACAAGGTGCAATGCCTCGGCGGCATTTTCAAACGCGCCCTCTTGATTGGCGGTTTTGCGGTAATGGCCGACCAGTTCATTGCGAATGAGTAACTCGCCGCCTTTGTCGGCCCCGAGTTTTGCTTCTTCCAACCAATATTTTAAGTGGCGTTCGGCACCGTCATAATCACGGCGGCTCATATATTCATCCATTTTTTGAATAATGCGTTGCTGCGGCACGGCTTTTACCGGCGGTGTTACCCCGTACGGGTCATCGCATAACAAACAGCGCGGTTCCGCATAATCCTCGGGTGTTAAATAGCCTTTTTCATTGCTCATTTCCGTTTCTCCCACATAGTAGATATTGTGTATAAAGCACTTTAAAACACAACTTATTGTGTATATACTGTTTTATATCATACCTTAAAGTGTTGTATAAGTCAATATCTAATTTAGCAGAGTACCTCTGCTAAATTAGAGTTGTTCGTTGCACTCACGTATATTCGCTTCGCTCACGGTTGCAAGTTAAACTTGCAGTTGCTCGCATTGCTCGCAGTTAAATAGAGAATTAACTGCAAACGACAGTTTGCGGGCTGTGGAGCGCAGCGGAACAACTGTCGGTTTACCGACAACTACGCGTGGATACGCGTAACTCTCATTTAGCAGAGATACTCTGCTAAATGAGAAACGAGAGTGCCTGCGGCACTCTCGTTTGCTTTTATGCTTGTGTGTTATTCTGCTTGTTCCTCTGCTTGTTCCTCTGCTTGTTCCTCTTCCGGTTCTTTTTTGTTGCGGTAAATCACGAACTTTTGGAAAGGATAGGTCCATACAAAGGGGATGAGCATTGCAATGGTCGGAATAACAATACTGCTCATAAAGCCGCTTGCCCAAAAACCGCCTCTTGCGGCACACCAATTGGTGGCAAATGTGCCGAACCAAGAGGTAAATGCGGTGGTTACCACCACCATTAATGCAAACAAAAGGGTAGAAACGAGCACATTGGAATTAGACTTAAACGTCACCTTACGGTTCATAATGTAAGATGCTACATAACTTAAAAACGAAGCGCTTAAATACGCAATCGCAAGCCCCAAATTGGAATCATACCCCAAAAAGGTTAAAATTTTGCTGTGAACCTGCACATCTTTTAACGGTTCCACAAGCGTTGCCTGCCCAATCCAGAAAATGATGTAATATAAAATTGTGGTGCTGAAAGCGGTAAAAATAAATTTGATAAACTCCCACAACTTCGGGTACTTCTCGGGAAATGCCTTAAAAAACTTTTTCATATATACGTTTCTCCTTTTCATATATAATGTAATTATAGAGGGAAGGCATATAAAAGTCAATGTGTAGAGATGTCAAAATTATTGACTTTATTTTGTGTATATTATAAAATCAATATGGCATAGCAGTCACGCCATGGGTATAAAGGTTCATAAGAGAGGAGATAAGAACATGCGCCGTTTTTGGGATACGCTGTATTCGCTGTTTTTCTTTTTATTTTTTCGCATCAGTTCGTGGTTGTGTTCCATCCCGATGTGGTTAACACTGATTTTACATTTTGTGCTCGGGCTATCCATATGGTGGTTTTGGGGCACGCTTGCCGCGTGGTTGTTGGCAGGGCTCATCCGCTATGCCCTCATCCGTTTCGGCAGATGGGGTGTGCGAGAAACAAGAAAAGAGCCGCCCAAACGCAACCGCAACCCCTATTCCGCAAAAAATGGAGAAGTATTTAAAGGAAATTAGAATAAAACTATAACCAATACGCCTTTGTAAAAGTAAAGTTAATCACTTTTACAAAGGGGTATTGGTTATGCATTCTTTTCTCTATTCAGTATTTCTTCTGCCGAAATTTCTTTTATTATCAAGCTTTGTATCGGTTTTTCCCTACAAAGGCTTATCGTGTAACCCCGATACCGTTTTGTAAAGCAATATAACCTTACGCCGTCTATTGCGAGTGCCTCGCCGTTTAACATCCCCAACACCTCAAAACTGCTCGGTTCTAACTGAAAGCCCTTACCGACGGCTTTCATTACACTTTCTTTAACAGTCCACAAAGTTTCAAATCGGGACAACGGCTCCGCTTGCATCCACTCAAGTTCCGCCGGTGTGTATACACGCTTTGCCGCCACTAAATTATTTTCGGTACATTTTTCAATATCTACACCGATGTTACCCTCGCCGAAAGCGAGCACCACATACTCCCCGCTATGTGAGAGATTAAACTGCTGTGCACAATCCTTTATATAGGGTTTTCCGTACGCCCCTGACTGCAGTTGTTTTTCCACACCACCAAACCGGTACCACAGCAACGCGCCGGCACCGGTACTGCGCAACCTGTCCGCCTCAAAGCGAAAACGCGCACTGTCATACCACCGCCGCGGAAAATGTGCTGCGGCAAATGCCGGCGGCAGTTTTTTTATTTCAGATAACTGTATCACATACACCCGTGCCATAGTCCCCTCCCGAAACAAATTTATTATATCAAAAAAATTTGTTTTTGTATATCTGTTTTTTGCCGCCGAGTTATGCTATAATACAAAAAAGGAGATGATAAATATGGATATAAAATTGGTACAACACGCAAAAGATTATATAGATGCCATGGCAAGAGGCGTTCACCCTCTCACGGGGCAGGAAATACCCGAAGCAGATACGCTCAATAACATTAAAATTTCTCGCTGTTTATATTATGTGAGCGATATACTGGGGGAAGTGATTGAAAACGGCGGTGTGAGCAAACCGCAAAAGGGAAAAAAAGAGCCGTTTGATGAAACAAAAATTGATGTATCACAAATTAAATACAGCAAATCCCCCAAAAATGTTTCGGATTTGGTCACACAGATTAATGAGTTACGACCCGAAAATATGGTAAAACTCAAAATCACGGCTATCACCGATTGGCTGGTGGATATCGGGATGTTGGAGATACTGACATTTAACGATAAAAACCGTAAATTGCCTACCGCCAAGGGGCTCTCTATGGGCATCGTCAAAGAGGAACGCACCGGGCTATACGGCACTTATCAAGCGGTGTTGTATAACGAGGCTGCACAACATTTTATTATCGACAATCTACCCGCCATCATTCAGGGCGGCTATAACGGCAAACGCGAAAGAGCGAAAAAGGAAGAAGAAATTCTAATTTAGCGCACATAGTGCGCCAAATTAGAATTAGTGTTCAGCGTTCAGTGTTCAGTGTTCAGAAGCAGGCGCAAAGCGCCTGCTTAAAGCGTTGCTATGCAACGCGTCGCTAAAAACTGAAAACTGTAAACTGTAAACTGTAAATTCTTGTTTAGCACCGCTAAACAAGAATTTAAAACCCCTTTTCTTTGGGTGTCCGTCATAAAGAAGATTTACAGACTGAAAGAGTATTTTCTCTTTCGGTCTGTTTTTCTTTTCCGGATTTGTCATTACAAATCCTATGCTCGCTGTGCTCTGTGACACATATTTGCTCTTAACTAAAAACTGTGATATAATGAACGCGACAAAGCGGGAGTTGTGGAGGTAAAAAATGAATATGTGGATTATATTTGCAATACTGTCCGCTGTTTTTGCTGCGCTGACATCTATTCTTGCAAAGGTCGGAATCGAGGGTGTGGATTCAAATCTGGCAACAGCGGTACGAACCATTGTAGTTGTTATTATGGCGTGGGCTATGGTATTTATTACCAACACACAGTCGGGCTTATCCCAAATCAGCAGAAAAAACTGGATATTCCTGATTCTGTCAGGCATTGCAACAGGGGCTTCATGGCTTTGCTATTATAAGGCAATACAGCTTGGGGACGTTTCAAAGGTTGTACCTATTGACAAACTGAGCGTTGTTGTAACGCTTATTCTTGCGTTTGTATTTTTACATGAGGAATTTACGGTGAAA
>CADBJA010000112.1 GCA_902794945.1 Oscillospiraceae bacterium | reverse complement strand
CGACATACCACATATTGGTCGGGAGGGTTAACTTACCGTCCGTCAAATGTTTGGGGTCGGAATCCCATACAGAGGGAACAAGGTCTACAATCCATTCATCACGCGAAGGCATTTCCAAAATAGAAAGCATTTCAGCGAAGTAATACTCCACACGCGCGATGTTCATTTCGTCGAGGATTACCACATAGGGAACCTCGGTGTAGGTTGCCTCATACATTTTTTCAAGAAGGTCGGTTTCATTATAACGCTTTGTAAATTCGTTGAAGTAGCCGAACAACTCGGAACGGTCACGCCATGACGGCTGTACCGAAGCGATTACGGCATCGTTATAAATAAACTTACCGAAGGCATAGGGCAGTGAGGTTTTACCTGTACCGGAAATACCTTGCAAGATCAGAAGTCTTGTAGAGGCGAAGGATGATAAGAATAAACGAATAATCTTAATCTCATAAAACAGACCCATACGCGAGCAGGCAAAGTTGCGGAAACGCTCACAAATTTCGGGCAAAGTGATGGTCTTGTCGAACTCGGGGTCAACATGGTCTGCCATTCTCTCATCCACTTTGGTGAGTTTGTAGAAACGGCTGCCGCCATCGAGTTCATCTTCACCGTTTTTGCCGTTAAGGGTTTCAAGCTCCTCACCGGTAAGTTCGGAAATCTCATTCGGGTTTAAGCCGATTTGAGACACTTTCATCGAAAGAATTTTATCTTTCTCCAAATTTAATTTCATGACCTCTTTATTGAGGGCATTGACTTCTTCCACAAGAGTTGCCTGGTCTGCCTTCTTCGACTTGTTTTTAAGGCCTTTTTTAATCGCTTTAACGACAAGGATGATGATTAATACCAGCAACGCCAATATTAACAGGAAGAAGAATATACCGACGCCCCAGCCTAACCCTGCCGAGCCGCTGTTTTTGATAATATCAATATACTTTGTAAAATCAAATGCTCTGCCGATGCCGACAACCAAGGCTTTTAAGCCGTTCCAAATGCTGCCGAAAAATTGGCCGAGAAATTCAAACAAAAAACTAAATACTGTATCCACGGGTTTTCTCCCCTCGTTAAAATTTTTAAAAAATGCTTTAAAAATACCAAATCTATAATCGGGTGCGGACACTTTAAAACTTAAACCATTTAACGCCTGCCCTTGTCAGGGAAGGTGGCCACGCATAGCGTGACGGAAGGATAGTCTTAAAACGCAAGGCGTAGCCTTGCCACCTCAATTATTCATTATTCATTCTTCATTTTTCATTTTGTCAGTGCTCCGCACTGACAATCGGCTCCGGCCGCTACTGCCGATTAGCAGCCGGTTTACCGATATGATCAAACTATATAATGATTAATAAAATATTAATAACGATTATATTAGTCTTCCTGTGCGTCCGAAACCTCTGTCTCCTGCTCCGGTTCAGAAACAGCCTCTGTGTTTTGTGCCGTAGCAGGCTGTTCGATTTCTTCTGCACTGTCGTTCTCCTCTGCCGGCGCTTCCTCTGCTGCGGGCTCGGCTTCGGCTTCCGCTTGCGGTTGCTCTGCCGGTGCCTCTGCTTCGGGTGCCTCCGGTTCTTGTGCTGCTTCGGGTGCCGGCGGCGTTGCCTCCTTACCCGATTTTTGCTTTTCAAGATATTCGAGGATTGCTTGAGCTTTTTGTTCTTCAGATAATCCGGAGCTATCTGAAGAGCTGCCGCCCATTAATTCTTTTGCAGCTTGGAGTGCTGCTTCCTTTTGTTTTTCCTTGTTGTAATTTTTGAAGTTTGTAATAAATCTTACCAGCTCATAAATAAAGAATGCAATCATCGGTAGTACGACCGCAAGGAAAAAGCCGGTCGGTTTTCTCAAGAAGTCGAGCACGGAGCCCAGTTTTTGAACTCTGATACCGTCATCCTTACCCTCTTGTGACCAAACAGAAACAATCGCGCTGTGAATGACATAGTTCTTATCTTGAATATCGTTATTATCACCCTTGGTCTCGTAAACGATGGTACCGGTATTGTAGCGGTCTTGCAACTTCACAATTCTGTGCGTGTTTAAAACCGAAACATCATTGCCGTTATCATCTTGAATCGTCGTCCAGAAGGTGATAATGTCGCCTACCTTATACTCTTGATTGTCCTCCACCTTTTTTCCGACAATCAGGTCACCTGCCTCGAAGACAGGTGACATGGAATTCGATTGTACGGAGAAAGGAACATAGCCAAAAATATTAGCTACACCGCTATCTCGGGCAGTAAGTGAAATAATTGCGATAATCGCAGATATAATTACTACCAACACAATAAAGATGTCGATGACTATATTTAATATTTTCTTTAAAACTTCCATAACCCGAAATAGCCTTTCTTAGTTAGTTTAATTTGCCGATAAAATTGTTTTCAGTGGGTACTGAAATTATGCGCCTGCAGTGTTGCTGGTGCTGAAGGAGAGGATAAGACCGCTGACAGTCTTAGCCATCATGTTGTTGTTACAAGCGGGATCATTACCCTCAAGCCATACTCTAACTGTTACGGGAAGAGTTTGGTTTACCTGGAACGGAGTGCTGTAAACAGCAGATGCCTCACCTGCTACGGAGTAGCTCGGAAGAGCCTTGGTCAAGCCGGAAATATTGTCTGCCTGTAAAGCATAAAGGTCAGCGAATACGGGCTCGGAACCGGGAGTAGCAGTGTAGGTGCTGCCGAGAGCATAGTTAGTGGGAGCAGTGTTACCAATATAGAAAATCTTGGTTTGGCCGCTGGCACCACCGATTTGAACGGAAACTCTGAGGAGACCTGCAAATTCATTCAAACCACCTTCAGCTGCGGGTTTAAAGCCGACGCTGTCTACCTTCAAGTAGGAAGCAGTGGTACATTTAGCCACGAAAGAGCTCTCATAGAAGTTTGCTGTGCTGTTTGCGGTATCAACGCTAACAACCTGAGTTTGAAGTTCGCTCGGGCTGTCGCCGATGGTTACTGCAAAAAGGCTGGAACCGTCTACAGATGAACACGGTGTAACGGTCTGTGCAGTGGCACCGGTTGTGAGGTCAACGCTGGAAGACCAACCTGCAGCATCATATGCTGTGCCTGTGGGGGCAAACAATAATGAAGTAGACTGGCTGGAAGCGATGTTCACACCTGTTGCTGTAGCTGCAGTGTTGGTTGAGAACCAAGCGTATGTAGCGCCGCCAAGAGCAACAACTGCAACCAAAAGCATTGCGATAGAAGACACTAACGCTTTTTTACGCATGTTTTTTGTTTTCATTGTTTAATCCTCCTTTAGGATTTCTTTCCGTACATTCGAAAAGATTGTTAAATCTTATTTATTTAAAATGTTCATACAATATTTAAGAGTATACCGGGGCTTTATCTTCTTCAGAGTCGGCAACAGAGAAGAGGATTCTCGACCGGATATAGCCTCCTAAAATATCGTTTGTACATTCTAAATCGTTTCCTTCAATCCAGATGACAACAGTGTATTTGTCAACCGAACCGGGCGAAAAGTCTTTGGTTTGGGTTTTCATAATCGTGGTATTATCAAGCCAGGCAATGGTGCCTTTTTCGGCTTTGTCACGATTTGCCTTCGTTCCCTTTGCATAGACTAATTCATCGCCGTTTTTTATGATCATTACCCTGATGGCTTCATCCATATTGTTGGCGGTACCGGTCAACTCCATCGTGCCGGTGTAATCCAAACTGTCTTTACCGCCGTTTTTTAAATAGAAGGTGTAAGCCAGGTAATTTTCACCATTGTGTGCGCCATCCTTTTTATCGAGGTTTTTGGGCAACCAATCTTTGGTGATGTTGGTGGCATCTACCACCTTGGGTGCGCTCAGTTGGATGGCAGTATTTTTAAAATCTTTATCGGCACTGAGCACAATACCGTTTTCACGCAAGCCCCTGTCAGTGCTGATAACCAAGTCACCGTATAGTGTGATGAACAGGGACACCAGCCACAGTATCAGTAAGATGAGCAAGATGGTAAGAATGGTAATAATAATCTTTTTTATTAACTTTTTATCCTTTGAAGTTTCCGCCGCCTCTCTGCCGGCATTGGCTCTGCCGACAATGCGCCTGGTTTGCGCTTCGAGAGAGTTTAAATCATGCGGAGTAAACTCTTCAACAGGTTTTTCTTTTTTCTTTCTTGCCATACGATATCTCCAAATACAATTAGAAATAATTCAAATATATCATTAAAACAATTCTACTGCTTACCGCCGTGCGGTAAAGGAAAGAGTTTAATTTGTAATTTTGTCGCCCTCAAATTTAAGTTGTACCGAGAAGCCTGCCTGTTGCACGGCATCTACACACAGCGGGTCTTCCCCCTCAATCCACACCCGAACGGTGATTTGCTTGGGTGTGTTGGCTTCAAGCGAACAAATCTTATTGGCGTCGCTGTTTTCGGAAATGTTCCAAAACGCATTGGTTTGGTTGGATGCCGCGCCCCTTTGCTCTACTTCATAAATTTTGGTGGATTCCCCTTCGGGGGCAAAGCTGATGCGTGCGGTTCTGACAACATCTGCCTGTGCAGCGGTGTTAGTGGACGCGGAAGTGATTTTGGTGCCATCGTTCGCGCCGTCCTCACTCTCCTTATCGGTCAAATACACATCTACCGCATTGCCGGAAATGAGCCACAGGTTCATTAACAGGTAGTCGCCGTTGCCGGGACCTTCTGCCGTGCGCTCGGTACCGTTTTGCAAAAACAGTCTGGTGCCGATGTCGCTCGAGGCGTTACGGGTGGAGAGCGGCTCTAACTTAATGTCGTTTAACACTTTGTAGTTGTTGGCGGTTAACTGGGCATTAATCATATCGGCAGTGACTTGCTTTTCATAAGCATTAATGTCGTTACCGAGGTTAGAAGTTGCAATTCTCAACTCGCTGCCGGTGGTACAGTTCATATCGAGCCCGTCGGTACCCGCAAGGCCGGATACGGTAAACCACGCAAGGGTGGTGGTAATCATCACCATCAGCGCAATGATGAAGATGGACAATGAAGTTTTATACTTCACCCTGGCACGAAGTGTCGTAAGCTCAGCATTGAGCTCTTCAATCGTTTGTAATTGAGAATTAGCACCTCTGTTTTCTGCCATGCTCACGATACTCCTTTCAAGTTCTTAGAATACTTATATTATAAATATACTTTCACGCATACTAACTATAACATAAATTAAGCTGATTTTTCAATGATTTTTCTATAAGTTATATTATTTTAAAGAAAATTCTACTAATTTGACAATTTTTTCATTTAAATTTTGTAGCAATGCATAGAGAAAAACACTATTTTTCACAAAACATAAAAGCGAAATTCAAAAAATTTGGTGAATTTTTACTAAAGTTTTTTAGCTTTACAGAGAAAACGCCCACTGTAAAGATATTTCACTTTACAGTAGGCGTTTTCTTAGAATTTACGCAGGTAAATTCTAATTTAGCGCACTAAGCGTGCGCTAAATAATGAAGAATGAATGATGAATAATGAATAATTAAGGGCGACACATTCGCACTTGATTTTATTAGTTTAGATTTCATCCAAATTTGGCTTA
>CADBJA010000111.1 GCA_902794945.1 Oscillospiraceae bacterium | reverse complement strand
TGTTATATAAATCGGGTGCGGGTGTCCCGCCCACCACTCTTCTCTCTTCTCTTTTCTCTCTTCTCTTCGAGGTCGTAAGACCTCGACAAATTCCTTTTTATCATACCCGATAGGGTAAAAAAATGCAAGTGTTGCAATTCTCTTTCTAAAAGATTATAATATTTATATACTATTTATAGATGAGGTGAAACAAATGGATGAAAACCAAAATACACAACAAGACAAAGAGAAAAAACCGTTAAACAAAAAATTGCTCTTTATCATAGCCGCTGCCGTTTTGGCGGTTGCTGTTATCATAGGCGGCGTGGTACTTGTCAAAAACATTCACGACACTAAGGCATCTTATACTTTTGAGGACGGTACACCAAAACCGGATTCCCCCGAGGCGATTTCCGAAGCGCACGGGGACAAAGCGCAGGTGGTCACCGGCGAGGATGCTACGGCAAAAGCGGAAGTGAAAGACGGGGCTGCGATTGAAAAAATCAAAGCCTTCTCTGCCAAACAGTTGGGGTTGAGTGAAGAGGATTATAAAAAGTATACCGATGCAAAAGAGCAGGCATACAGTTTCATGGTGGCGCAACAGTCTTATATTATTGAGGGTGATGCCTATGTACAGGTGATTGCCGCTGTCAAAAAGGAAAATAAAGACGGTACTATTTCCATCACCCCCGCTGCCAAATACTATATCTCTTTTGACGGAAAAACCGTATTGAAAGAAGATATGAAAAATCCGGGCAATTATGAAGAAATAAAATAAAGCAGATGAAATGAATTTTTAAACTAACGAAAGTCGCTCATGGAGTTATTTCCACGAGCGACTTCTTTTTTTGTTGCATACATTTATACATTTAAAATAATAAATATATAAATTAAAAACTATAAAATTTATGTATTTAAATTTATAAATAAATAATCAATTAAATTTTTACCAATAACTATGAAAAAATTATTTTAATCTTTTTTTAAAATATATTGACAAATAGACAATAATCAATATATAATAAAGAATGTATTATCCTACAATCGGTATGAGGGCTGTTTCTATGCCCGGGGGATTTCATGAACAGAAACACAAAGCGTTTGCGGGCGGCGCAGGTAAAACAGGCGTCTGCTGCGGCAAAGGTGTTTAAAGCGCTGTCGGATGAAAGCCGTGTTAAAATCATTTTAATGCTTTCTACCGGTGCAACAAACGCCTGCGATTTTATGGAAGAATTGAATATATCGCAGCCCACTCTATCACACCATTTGCGCATACTCGGTGAAGCGGATTTGGTGTGCGTTCAAAAAGACGGTAAGTGGCGCATTTATTCTTTGAGTGAAAGCGGCAGGCGGGTTGCAGCATTTTTAGAAAACGGGTGAGAGTGATGAAACAAAAAAAGAAAATTACCAAACAAGATATCATCGTGTTGCTTTTGGCATTTGTCACAAGCAGCGTTAGTTGGATAGCAAATATAGGGGAGTGAGCCATACTGCACGCAATGAGCGTTAAGGTGTATGGTTTTGGGCGCATTGCTCCTCTTGATGCAGGGCAAAGGGACTGTGGCAGAGCAGTTCCTTTTCCTTTTTATATTGATTAATTCTTTCAAATTTTATATAATAGAGTCGGTGATGAAAATGGCAAAAAAGAAAAAGGCGACAAGTTGCCTCTCGTGTGAAAATTTTGAATATGATGAAGAACGCGGCGAAGAAGTGTGCATAATGGACCTTGATGAGGATGAAATTTACCGTTTGAGCGATAGAGAATCAAGAGGTTGCCCGTTTTACCGCTTTCGCGATGAATACCGCATTGTGAGGAAACAAAATTGAGTTGCACCGTTTGCCCGCGCAATTGTGCACACCGCGAGGGCGGTTTTTGCGGTGTGGGCGGTGAAATTATCGTGGGCAGAGTGGCACCGCATTTTTGGGAAGAACCTGTCATTAGCGGCACGCGCGGGTCCGGCACCGTGTTTTTCTCCGGCTGTAATTTGCGTTGCGTGTTTTGCCAAAACCGTGCCATTTCAAAAGCGTTGGTCGGCAAAAAGATAAGTGAGCGTGAGTTGGATGAAAGAATCCGTGCATTGGTAGATGCCGGCGTGCACAATATCAATTTTGTCACCCCTACGCACTTTGCACTGTTTTTGGCAGATTTTTTGGAAAAATACCATTACCCCGTCCCGATTGTCTATAACTGTTCGGGCTACGAGAGCGAGCAGTCTTTAGAGGCTTTGCGCGGCAAAGTGGATATCTTTTTGCCCGATTTTAAATACAGTGACGATGCCTTGGCTCTGCGTTACAGTGCGGCACCGCACTATGTGCATACGGCAAAACGGGCGATAGAAAAGATGTATGAACTTGTCGGCGATGTCACATATGATGCACAGGGTATCATGCAAAAAGGTGTCATCGTGCGGCATATGATGTTGCCGAATGCCCTTGAAAATACAATGGGCGTGATTGATTTGTTTGATACACTCACGCACGGTAAAAAAATGTTGTTTTCCCTTATGAGCCAATACACGCCTTACGGTGAGTTATCTGCTTTCCCGGAATTGCGGCGAAAAATCACACCGGAAGAATACGACAAAGCACTCTCATACACCGCACTGTTGGGCATAGACGGCTTTTGCCAAGAATTAGACAGCGCAGGGGAAATATACATTCCGCCATTCTCCAACACACTTGATTGAAAGGAAATCGTATGAAAAGAATTATTGCAGTTTTACTCATTATCATCAGTGTTTTTACACTCGCTTCCTGCGCCAAAAAAAGCGGGGACGAGGTAAAACCGGAATTAAACGAAGACATCCCAAACGCCTATGTGGGCGATGTGGATGTGGAGCAAAGCATCAAGGTTGCCGACCTCGAAATTATCATCAAAGAGAAGACATTTTATGTAAATGACATCGTTTTTACATTTAAAGAGTTTGAAAACACCGAAAAACTCTCCACCCAAATGGGCGAAGATATGCTTGATGTGTATGTCAAAGCCGGCAAATTGCAAAAATGCGTTGTCTATTCGGGTGATAATACCATGGTAACAACTTATAATATAGACGGTAAAAGTGCATCCGTTTCCAAGTGCCGATTAGATGAATACGGCAATAAAGTGTATGAAGCCTTTTACGATGGTGACGGTAAATTGCAAAGTTTTTATACTGCCGAATATGATAAAGCAAAAATCACTTCCAAAAACGAGTACAATGCGGGTATGGATTTAACGGCGGTCATTCGCTATGAGTACGATGCCAAAGGCAAACTGTTGCGCACCGTCACTTACGGACCGGATTTAAAACTGAAAGAAGTGAAAGAGAACTAAAAAATGAGTCGAGAGTTATTTCTCGACTCAATTTTAATTGCTCATTTTATTTTCAACCGTAAATAACTAAAAGTGGCGGTTTCAAAGAAACCGCCGTTTTTTTAATCTAACAATGTATATTTAATTGACCACTGTTTGCACAGTTTTTTTAAATCCGCCATAGAGCGTGTTTTAAAATATTCCGTGAAGTTGTCTATCGCATAGTCTCTGCCGATTTGTGCTTTCATCACATCTTCTAATTTTTCCATATTCGGGTAGTCAAATACCATATGGGTAGCGTCTTCACCGTTGGAGGAGAAAATGTACTGTTTTTCTACCTCGTAGCGGTCCATCATATACTGCTTTTGTTGGTTTAAAGTAAAGTGCCTGTGCTCCATAATAACAACTCCTTTCGGGAAAATATCCTTATTTTTCACTTTCATCATATCATACAATGTTAGCATATACAATACTCAATCAAAAATTCAGCGATTTTTAGCATATCTCCCTTCTTTTTTTGTTAAAAAAGCAAAATAATGTGCATAAATAAATTCACATCAGGAAAAATATGTGTGTAAGAAAATGTATGTTAGGGGAGAAACAATGAAAGCAACAGGAATTGTTCGAAGGATTGATGATTTGGGCAGGGTGGTCATACCCAAAGAGATACGAAAAACGTTAAGACTGCGTGATGGTGATGCACTTGAAATTTTCACCGATTCTGACGGGGAAGTCATCTTCAAAAAGTATTCACCGATTGGCGAAATTTCCGCTTTTGCAGCACAGTATGCAGAGGCAATGCACCAACAGGCATCCATACCGGTGATTATCAGCGATAATGATAAAGTCGTTGCTTCCAGCGGCGTAGCCAGACGGGATGTGGCGGAAAAAAGCATTTCCAAAGAGGTGGAAGAACTGCTTGAACAGCGCCGCACTTTTACGGCAGAGCAACCGGGGGAGGATATTTACCCGATTGACGGCTTGCAGCGCAAGGCAAGTATCATCTATCCCATTATATCTGCCGGCGATGCCATCGGCAGTGTGATTGTGTTGGATGATGGCGAGGAACCGACCGAAACGCAAAAGAAAATTACCGGTGTAGCCGCATCGTTTTTGGGTAAGCAGATGGAACAATAGTGTGAAAACACGGTTTTCACACAGTGATATTCGCCTGCGGCGAGTGATATTTGTGCAATGCACAAGTGATATTTTTCACTTCGTGAAAAGTGAGATATTTGCTTCGCAAATGTGGCGGGCGGGACACCCGCACCCGTTTTCAAGGCACAGCGGCGGTCTTTGAGCGCAGAATGAAGTCGCTTCGCTAATGAAGAAATGAAGCCGGCGAAAAGTCGCCTAATGAAGTCGCACTTTCAGTGCTAATTGAGGGTGAGGCACTCACACTCGTTCCGCTTTGCTCTATTTGTAGGGGCGGATATCATCCGCCCGAAAGAATTAATTTTAATTCACAATTCATAATGCATAATTCATAGTAAAGCCAAAACCGTAAGGTTTTGGCTTGATTGTCATATGAACCTGTGATATAATCTAATAAAGATTATTTTTTGAGGTGAATTTTATGCAAGTACATACTATCCCCGGTACCAACATTCCCATGACGGAAAAAAGCGGGATGTTTGATAAATTTATTCCGCTTATTAAAGCGACCAACGGCTTAACCCTTTCACAAGTGTGTGCGATTACGGAATTGGAACCCTCCACCATTCAAAATTGGGTGAAGCGCGGTTTTGTGGCACACCCTGTCAACAAAAAATACCACGAGAGGCAACTCGCGCGCATTCTGCTCATCTCTTCTTTGCGTGATGCGATGAAAATTGACTCTATCGGGGAGTTAATGCACCTTGTCAACGGCAGTGCCGACGACGAGAGTGATGATATTATACCGGAAGACAAAATGTATGATTATTTTTGTGAGGCGGTGTCAAAAGCCGAAAACGCCATTCCTGCATTAGAAGAAATCCCCGCGCTTGTCAAAGAAACGGTGCGCGATTATGCGGAACCGCACCAACACGCCGCCGAGCGCCTGCAAGATGCACTGTGTGTGATGGTGTATGCTTACTGTTGCGCGCGCTATAAAACACAGGCAGACGCCTTATTTAAAAAGATGCTTGCGGAAAGTGAAAAAGATGCTTGCGGAAAGTGAAGTCTCTTTTCTTGTTCCCGTGAAAAGAAATCCACAGAAAAGAAAAAATATAAGGGCGACACATTCGCGCTTGATTGATAAATACATTCTTCTTATCAACATTAATCTGTAATGAA
>CADBJA010000110.1 GCA_902794945.1 Oscillospiraceae bacterium | reverse complement strand
AAGCGAGTAATTATTCTTGGAAGTACAGGGTCTATAGGCACTCAGGCGCTGGATGTCATTAGAGACAATCCGGGCGATTTTTCTGTTGTCGGGCTTTCGTGCGGCAACAAAACAGAAAAGCTCTACGAGCAGATTTTGGAGTTCAACCCTGATGTGGTGGCGGTTTCTGATATTGAAAAGGGCGAGGCATTAAAGAAAATGCTAATTGAGTCAGGGAGCTCGGTAAGAGTTCTTCTTGGCGATGATGCACAGGCAGAGCTCGCAAAAGAGGACTGCGACATACTCCTTAATTCACTCATGGGAATGCGCGGACTTATACCGACACTTAACGCAATTGAAGCAGGTCACGAGATAGCGCTTGCCAATAAAGAAACATTGGTAGCCGGCGGCGAACTTGTGATGCGTGCCGCAAAACAAAAAGGCATCCATATCTATCCGGTAGACAGTGAACATTCCGCTATATTCCAATGTTTACAGTCTTCACCGCGTGAGAGTGCCTTGAAAAGAATTATTTTAACCGCTTCGGGCGGACCGTTTTTCGGCAAAAGTGCGAAAGAATTAGAAGCAGTCACAAAAGATCAGGCTCTCAATCATCCGAATTGGAGTATGGGGCAAAAAGTTACCATAGATTCCGCTACAATGATGAATAAGGGCTTGGAATTTATTGAAGCAAAGTGGTTGTTTGATTTAACACCGGAGCAAATTGATATTGTGGTTCACCGTGAAAGCATTGTACATTCGATGATAGAATTTCAAGACAATTCCATCATTGCACAAATGGGTGTACCCGATATGCGTATTCCAATTCAGTACGCATTAACCTATCCGGAACGCTATCCTTCACCGGTTTCACAACTGAGTTTCAGTGACTACTCAAAACTGACATTTTTTGAACCGGATTATAATACATTTAAGTGTATTAATATTTGCCGTGATGCCATCAAAAAAGGCGGTGTCTATCCGGCTGCAGCAAACGGCGCAAATGAAGCAGCAGTCAGTTTGTTTTTAAATGATAAAATCCGTTTTTACGAAATACCCTTTGTTGTCAGAGAAGCAATGGAAAAAGCATCGCAAATTAAAGATATATCATTAGACGATATTTTTGAAGCAGATAAAACGGCAAGAAATTATGTTTTAGAACATATCAAATAGGAGTGGATTTGAACATTTCATTAATCTTTCAAAAAGTGTGGCCGTTTGTGGTTGCGATACTGCTGTTTTGTGTAATCATTTTTATACACGAATTTGCCCATTTTTTAAGTGCAAAAGCGTGTGGCGTAAAAGTCAATGAGTTTGCTATCGGTATGGGTCCGAAACTGATTCAATTCGGCAAAAAAGAAACCAAATACACCTTGCGCCTTTTTCCGATTGGCGGGTATTGCGCGATGGAAGGGGAAGATGAAACAAGCGATGAGCCGCGGGCGTTTAATAATGCCGCCAAGTGGAAGCGCTTTATCATCATTGCCGCCGGTGCGTTAATGAATATCTTTACCGGTTTTATTATCATCACGATTTTGCTTTCGACCGAAAATTTAATCGGTACGAGAACGATTGCTAATTTTTCGGAAAATGCCGTCAGTAATCGATATTTACAAGCGGGCGATGAAATTTTAAGCATCAACCGTATGCACATCATATCCGATTATGATATTCAAATCGGGTTGATGCGTGATGATGACGGTGTGGTTGATTTTGTTGTCAAAAGAAACGGTGAGAAGAAAGCGATAAACGGTGTTGTTTTTCAAACGGAAGAAACCGATAAAGCATACGGAAAAAACAAAGTGATGATTCGCTATGATTTTTTAATCTTAGGGCAAAAGCCCGCTTTGTTGAATACAATTGCAGCCGGTGCAAAACAAACCGTCTCGTTCGCGCGTTTGGTTTTTATCAGTTTGTATGATTTAGTGACCGGTCAAATCGGTTTTTCCGAGTTATCCGGTCCCATCGGAACCGTTAAAGCCGTAGCCGAAACAACTTCATACGGCTTAAAAAATGTTATGTTCATTATCGCATTTATCTCCATTAATATCGGTGTATTTAACTTGCTACCTATCCCCGCACTTGACGGAGGCAGGTTGTTTATTTTAGTCATTCAAGCAATCACAAGAAATAAAATAAAAATTAAGCACGAAGCGCTGATTAATACCATCGGTTTAGTCGTTTTGCTCATATTTATTGCAATTGTATCGGCAAACGATATTTGGAATATCATAAAGGGGTAAATATGTATCAATCAAAAGAAGTTAAAATCGGTAATCTGACTATCGGCGGGGGAAACCCCGTTGCGGTTCAATCTATGCTTAATGTGCCCGCAACTGATATCGAAGGGAATGTAAAGCAAGCGTTAAGATTACAAGAGGCAGGTTGTGAGATTATTCGTACTGCCGTACCTCATTTAGATAATGTTGCATTAATATTTGCTTTAAAAAAAGCACTGCGTATTCCTGTAGTAGCCGATATTCATTTTGATTATAAAATTGCCCTTGCCTGTGCCGATGCGGGGGTAGATAAAATCCGTATCAATCCCGGTAATATCGGTGATGAAAGCCGTGTGAAAGAAGTGGCGGATAAGTGTAAAGAAAAAGGCATTCCGATTCGTATCGGTGTCAATTCCGGTTCACTCGAAAAAAGCATCCTTGCAAAATACGGTTCACCTTGTGCCGAAGCGATCGTAGAGAGTGCGTTGTATCACGCTTCGCTTTTAGAAAAATTTGATTTTACAGACATTGTCATTTCTTTAAAATCATCGAATGTTCATACAATGATTAAAGCGTATACTTTATTAAGCGAGCAATGTGATTATCCGTTGCATTTAGGTGTTACCGAAGCCGGTACCAAAGAGATGGGGATTGTGAAATCTTCTATCGGTATCGGTGCATTATTAAACCAAGGTATAGGCGATACTATCCGAGTTTCTCTTACCGATGACCCGGTTGAAGAAATTTATGCCGCTAATAATATACTCAAAGCATTAGATTTAAAGCCGGACGAGCCGTATTTAATCAGTTGTCCCACTTGCGGCAGAACGCAAATAGATTTAATATCTCTTGCCAAAGAAGTGGAAAAAAGGCTCAAAAATGTACATAAACCGATTAAAGTCGCGGTGATGGGTTGCATTGTAAACGGTCCCGGCGAAGCGAAAGAAGCCGATATCGGCATTGCCGGCGGCAATGGGGAAGGCTTAATTTTTAAAAAGGGTAAAATTTTAATGAAATTACCCGAAGATAAATTAGTTGATAAACTTTTTGAAGAGATTGAAGCACTATAGGAGTTTAAATGAAATACATTCGTGATTTATATTTAGGAGATGTTGCAGAAAGCTTGCAACAGGCAGGTAAAGGTGAAATCAATCGAATTGATGTTAATAAAGCGTTAAACGCGGTAACGATATATGCGTCCTATCCCTCGCTGATTCGGCGTAAATATTTATTTGATGCACAAAAATACTTAGAAACTTGTTTGTCAATTCCATCGGTACATATTATTCCGCATTTTTCTGCCGAGCAGTTCATTGAGCCGTATTTCTCTCAAGTCGTTTTAGAAGCGAAGTACAGAAAACCTGTTTTTCACCAATACTTACATAAAACCATGTCTCGCATCAAAGGCAATATCATTGAGGTGGTGTCTTTAGGCAATCACATTGATTTTTTAAAAGAAAACGGCTTTTGCGAGTGTGTTGAAAACATTATTTTTGAAGAATTTTCATTACGGATTAAAGTTGTTTTAATTGACCCGTCCGAAATCGGGATTCAAGCGGATGAAAACACTACGGTAAATGAAGAACCTTATGTTCCCGAGAATGAAAGCGAGGCACCACCTTTAGATGATACTATGGTGCCGCCGGAAGAAAGTGTCGGCTCACCGGAACTAAATGAACCTGTTCCGGTGATGAGTGAAGATGAATTGGTCACAAAAATCGCCGTGCACGATATTAAGCATGTAAAGGCAAAAGGTGCCTTGAGTAAAACAGCTCCCATTTATCCGGAAGGTGCTGTTCGCATTTTCGGTAAAGATTTACCGAAAGAGGACCCGGTTTCAATGAAAGAAATCATCGGTAAAGACGGTAGATTTACCGTATGGGGCGATATTTTTAAAATTGAAACGCGCGAAACGAGAACCAAAAAAACCATTATTGAAATTGAATTGACCGATTATACTTCCTCTATCACGATGAAAATTATGAGGGACAGCGGTACTGCCTCCAAATTGTTAAAGGATTTGTATGCGGGGCAAACCGTTTTAAGTACCGGTAAATATAAATATGATCAATTTGACAACGGCTATATTTTTGAGCCTTATATGATTTGTGCCGTTAAAAAGCAAGAGAGAGAAGATAATTCCGCTCAGAAAAGAGTAGAGTTGCATCTGCACACCTCTATGTCCGAAATGGATGGTATGACTTCGGCAAAATATTTGGTTGAACGCGCTGCAAAATGGGGACATAAAGCACTTGCCGTTACGGACCACGGTGTGATTCAAGCACTTCCCGAAGCATATGGTGCTGCAAAAAAACACGGTATTAAACTTATTTTGGGTATGGAAGGGTATTTGGTTGATGATTCCCTGTACCCCGATTTTATGAATATGAAGCGCAGTGAGTTTAAGCGTCATCATATCATCTTACTTGTGAAAGAAGATACTTCTTTGGATGCCGATATTCCGAAAGAAGAAAGAAAATACGGCAGAAAGAATTTGTATGAACTCATTTCTCATTCTTCCGTTAAAACCTTTAAAACAAGACCCTTAATTCCAAAATCTTTATTGGCTCAAAAAAGGGCGGGTATTTTAGTCGGCTCTGCTTGTGAACAAGGTGAAGTCATTCAAGCAATTTTAAGAGGAGAATCCGATGAAAAATTACTCGAACTTGCTTCCTTTTACGACTATTTGGAAATTCAACCGAACGGCAACAATCAGTTTATGATTCGTTCCGACAGAGAGCCGTATGCACATATCAAATCGGAAGATGATTTAATTAACATTAATAAAAAAGTGGTAGAACTTGCCGATAAACTCGGTAAATTAACCGTTGCCACCGGCGATGTTCACTTTTTGGATGAAAAAGATGCAAAGTTCAGAGCCATCATAATGCATTCTAAAAAGTTTGCCGATGCCGATAATCAAGCACCGTTATACTTTAAAACGACGGATGAAATGTTGGATGATTTTGCTTGGGCAGGCGAGCGTGCAAAAGAATTTGTTATAGATAATCCAAATAAAATTGCGGATATGATTCAAGATAATATTCCTCCCATTCCGCCCGGCACTTTCCAACCGCATATTGACGGTGCCGATGAAGAGTTAACCGAATCTTGTTGGAAAAGGGCAAAAGAATTTTACGGTGACCCGGTGCCGGAATATATTGCACAACGCTTACAAAGAGAATTGGATTCTATTATTTCACACGGTTACGGGGTTTTGTATGTAATTGCCAAACGCCTTGTTGCCGAAAGTGAGCGCAGGGGCTATCTTGTCGGCTCAAGAGGCTCCGTCGGCTCTTCGCTTGTGGCACATTTTGGCGGTATTTCCGAAGTCAATCCGCTTGCACCCCATTACTATTGTAAGGACTGTAAACATTCCG
>CADBJA010000109.1 GCA_902794945.1 Oscillospiraceae bacterium | reverse complement strand
TAGAAATTAAAATGTAGAATGAAAAGCTCTCTCCGCTTCGGTCGAGATGACAGTATCAATGCAGAATGTAGAAAGTAAAATGTAGAATTAAAATGCGAAACTTCGTTTCGCCACCACAACTTCGGCGTAGCCGAAACATCACTTGTGCGTAGCAAACATCATTGGGCGAGCAAAGCTCGCCCTTACTTGTGCCTTGTGCCTTATGAATTATGCCTTAGAATTCGGGAACGGGTGTCCCGCCCACCACTATTCTCTCTTCTCTATTCACTATTCACTGCGTGAAAGTTTCTTTCACGCTAACCGTCCCCTGATTGGATATTAACTGCAGGCTTTGCCTGCAACTGCAAAGGTTTCTTTGCAACTGTGAGCGTAGCGAATAACTGTAAGTGCAACGAACAACTCTAATTTAGCAGAACTACTCTGCTAAATTAGAATTTAGTAAACTAAATTCTAAACAATTCTCTACCGTTTCTATTACAAATATCTATCACTCTTTCAGCCGTATCATCCTTGATTGCGGCTATTCTTTCTGCCACAAAGCGAATGAGTGTAGAGTCATTGCGTTTGCCGCGGCAGGGGACCGGTGCCATATACGGTGCATCGGTTTCAAGTAATAATCTATCTGTCGGCACGGCTTCACATGCCCTTACGCCCTTTTTATTATTCTTAAATGTGAGCGCACCGCCAAAACCGATATACATCCCGATATCTAAGAGTGGTTTTACACTCTCGGCACTGCCGGAGTAGCAGTGTAATACCCCTTTCGGCTTGTGTTTGAGCAATAAGCGGTAAGTATCTTCATGTGCCTCTCTGTCGTGCACAATAATCGGCAAATCCAATTCTTTGGCAAGCAGAATTTGCGCTTCAAAAAACTCTATTTGTTTGGCGTGCGGCACTTCTTTCCAATAGTAATCAAGTCCGATTTCACCAATCGCTTTCACTTTCTTATCCTTCACGGCAAGTTCTTTCACCGTTTCTAACTGTTCTAAAGAAAGCGGGTTTAAATCTTCCGGGTGAAAGCCGACCGCCGCGTAGATAAAATCATACCTGTGTGCTAAATTGAGTGTACTTTTAATCGTTTCGGGGTTGGTGGCACAGTTCATCACCAGTTCCACGCCGTTATCACAAAATGAGGATAGGAGTGTGTCCCTATCCTCATTAAACCATTCATCATCAAAATGGGCGTGGGTATCAAAAATACCGCTCATTACCGCACCTTTGCGCCTGCCGGCACCCCTTCCAAAAAGATAACTTTCACATCGTTTTCACCGGCATCGGCAGCCAAAATCATACCGTTGCTCTCAACCCCGCAAAGGGTAGCCGGTTTTAAGTTCGCAACCACAACGACCGTTTTGCCGATTAAATCCTCCGGCTTGTACCACGGGGCGATGCCCGAGGCTACGGTGCGCGGTGTATCGCTGCCGTCATCGAGTGTCAGTTTTAACAATTTTTTTGCCTTTTTAATCGGTTCACACGCCGTGATTTTAGCGGCTCTTAATTCTACCTTGGCAAAATCATCAATCGTGATTTGCGCGAGTCCTTCAATTTCTTTTTTTTCACTCTTTTTAGCGGCTGCAGCTTTCGCCTCCATCATAGCGGTGATTTCTTCTTCCTTCTTCTTCACGTCAATACGAGAGAACAGGGGAGAGGCTTCACCGACAAATGAGCCGGGTTTAATTGCGCCGAAACTTGCAAGAGAGTCATAATCTTTCATCTCCGTACCGATTTGTGCAAATATCTTTTCGCTTGTCTCCGGAATAATCGGCTGCAAAAGAATGGCGAGAAAACGAATGCTCTCTAACAGGTTATATAATACCGTGCCGAGGCGCTCCGCCTTGCTTTCGTCTTTAGCGAGCGCCCAAGGCATGGTTTCATCAATATATTTATTAGAGCGCTTGGCAAGGTTAATAATATCATCGGTTGCATCCGCAATCTTAAACTGCGAAAAGTGTTCTTCCACTTTCTTTACGGTTTCAAGTGCACAGGTTTTCAATTCCTCATCCACACTCTCTGCCGCGGTAGGTGCCTTGATTTCGCCGTTAAAATACTTTTTGCTCATCGCAACCGTTCTGTTCACAAGGTTGCCGAGGGTGTTCGCAAGGTCGGAGTTATAGCGCTCAATCATGGTTGAGTAACTGATAGAGCCGTCATTTGCGTGGGGCATTTCGCTCAATAAGTAGTATCTTACCGCATCTACACCAAACAAATTAACGAGTTCATCCGCATAAATCACATTGCCTTTGGATTTACTCATTTTATCTTCACCGAACAACAGCCACGGGTGACCGTAAACCTGCTTGGGTAACGGCTCACCGAGTGCCATGAGCATAATCGGCCAATAAATGGTGTGAAAACGCACAATATCTTTACCGATAATGTGGGCATCTGCCGGCCAGTATTTTTTGTATTGTTCACTCGAACCGTCAGGGTCATAGCCGAGGGTGGTGATGTAGTTTGAAAGTGCATCCACCCACACATAAATCACATGCTTATCATCAAAGGTGACGGGAATGCCCCATTTAAACGAGGTTCTTGAAACACATAAATCTTCAAGTCCCGGTTTAATAAAGTTGTTGAGCATCTCTTTTTTTCGTGCTTCCGGGTAAATGAAATCATCATGTTCTTCAATATATTGCTCAAGCTGCTTTTGGTATTTGGAAAGGCGCAAGAAGTAGGCTTCTTCCTTAGCGGGTTTGACTTCTCTGCCGCAGTCGGGGCACTTACCGTCTACAAGTTGTGACTGTGTCCAAAAACTCTCACACGGTGTGCAGTACATCCCTTCATACTCGCCCTTGTAAATATCGCCTTGGTCATATAATTTTTTAAAGATTTTTTGCACTACCTTTTCGTGGTCTGCATCGGTGGTACGAATAAATTTATCATAAGTGGTATTTAAAAGGTCGCAAATGTCTTTAATTTCACCGGCGACTTTATCTACATGCTCTTTCGGGGTAATGCCTTCGGCAGCGGCAATCTCTTCGATTTTTTGACCGTGCTCATCTGTTCCCGTTGAAAAGAAAACATCATAGCCCTGCATTCGCTTATACCTCGCAATGGCGTCCGTTAAAACAATTTCGTAACTGTTGCCGATGTGCGGTTTGCGTGAGGTGTACGCAATAGCAGTGGTAATATAATACTTGCCTTTGTTCATCGTGTTTTCTTCCTTTCTGTTTATTATTCTTTTATAACAAATTAATATTATACTGTATTTTTAAAATTTATTCAATACTTAAATAAATTCTAATTTGTCGGGCTCTCCGAGCCCGCAAATTAGAATTTAAAGTTGTTCGTTTCACTCACAGTTATTCGCTTTGCTCATGGTTGCAAGATAAACTTGCAGTTGCTCGCGTTGCTCGCAGTTAAAGGAAAATCAACTGCAAACGATAGTTTGCAACTGCGCAGTGAAACGGAGCAACTGTCGGGTTTCCGACAACTGTTTGCGAAGCAAACAACTAATTCTTGTTTAGCAGGGCGTAGCCCGCTAAACAAGAATTTAGTTTACTAAATTCTAATCAAAACTCAATATTGAGTTTTGATTAGAATTATGGTATGATAAGATAAATATATCTATCTTAAATTCAGGCGGGTAAAGAATGAGCAGAGCAAAGCACACTTTCGGTGAAAGGGTGAAAAAAGCAATCGGCATAGAAGGGGATACCAAGCGTGTGGTGTTCCCCATGCTCAACTATACCGCTACCAATATTTCCACAAGTGGGGCAAGTTACTTTTTCAGTCTCTATTATATCCCATTTTTGGTGTATGTTGAAGGACTTTCTCCCTCACAGGTGGGCTTAATCATTTTAATTAAATCGGTGTGGGATGCGATTACCGACCCGCTCATGGGTGTGATTACCGATAGAACACGCTCACGCTTCGGCAAGCACAGGGTATATATTATTGCCGCCACTGTGCCGTTTGCGCTCACATTTTTTATGACTTGGTATTCGTTCGGTCTAAGCGGGCACGCAAGCAGTAATGCGGTGATGCTCTATTACATAGCCGCTTATGTGCTTTACAGCACGGCAACCACGGTTTTAACCGTGCCGCACACGGCAATGCTGCCCGAAATGGCGCCTGATTACTTTTTGAGAACACAGTATAATTCGGTCGGCTATTTAATGAATTCCGCCGGGATGGTGCCGAGTTTTATTTTGGCTTCTTTAGTGCTGAACTTCGTGCGCCCCGCAAAACTGACGGTCGGCTCATTTTTTGGCTCGGTACTGGGTTGCTTTACCCATTCGCTTGACCCCGAAACCGTGCCCAAAAGCCACTATATGGTGGTCGGCTTGGTGCTCGCGGCGGCATACATTATTCCGCTATCCATTACTGCAAGAAAGTGTAAAGAGAGAAGTTCCTTACGTGACCGCTTTGAACCGTTCAGCGCAGGTTACGCGTTTAAAGAATATGCGCTGGTGTTTAAAAACAGGGCATTTCGCCAATATTTTATCATCAGCATCCTCTATATGTTTGCGACCGGGTTTTATAATTCCTCAAAAATCTTTTTATTCAAAGAATTATCCGATACCTATTTTCTTTATGGTATTATCAATATCATTGCCGGCATTTGCGAGGCATCCGGCTTTCCGCTCAATTATGCCATTACCAAAAAATTTGGCAAGCAAAAATGTTCGTGGATTACCACGCCATTTTGGATTGTTTCCCTCGCCATTATACTATTTATTACGGGACCGAAGAGCGACGGCGGCAAGTGGGTGAATGTGGTGCTGATTATTGTGCATACCATTTTGTATAACTTCGGTCTGTCCGGCATCGGGTTTACAACCACCAACACCTACCCCGATATTACGGATGTGGATGAAATGATTATCGGCAGGCGCCGTGAGGGGGTCATTGCCACGTTCTCTACCTTTATTAAAAAGATTGCTTCCGGGATGATGGGGATGTTTGTGTTAACCGGGCTTGAGTGGTTTGGTGTGAACACGGCAAGCAGTTCCGCCACCACCATGCGCGGCAGTGTAGAGGGCGGCAGACATGCGTATGAGATTTTCGGCCCGTTTTTCGGCGCGCACTTCGGCATTAAATTCTTTAGTGCGATTGTACCGCTACTGTGTATTATCGGCTCACTCATTGCCCTTAGGCACTTTACAATGACCAAGAGCCAGCACACGATGATTCGTGCGGCAATTGCCACCAAGAAAAAGTACGGCGCAGTCACACTCAGTGATGAAGACCGCGCGGCGTGCGAAAAAATCGCCGGCAGAAAATGGAGCGAGATGTGGCTCGGTGAACAGCCCGAGGGCGTTACTCCGCATATGCTTGAACAACCGCAGGATGGTAAGTACGCTATATTAGAAGAAGAAAAAGCTGCCTTAGCGGCGGAAATAGAATCCGCCCGACAGAAGGCGTTATAAGGCACAAGGCATAAGGCACAAGGCACAAGTAGGGTAGATAAATTCTTGTTTATCTGCGATAAACAAGAATTTACAGTTTTCAGTTTTCAGTTTACAGTTTTTAGCGACGCGTTGCATAGCAACGCTTTAGGCAGGCGCTTTGCGCCTGCTTCTGAACACTGAACACTGAACGCTGAACACTAATTCTAATTTAGCGCACTTAGCGCGCTAAATTAGAATTTAAC
>CADBJA010000108.1 GCA_902794945.1 Oscillospiraceae bacterium | reverse complement strand
ACATCTCTCCCTCCGTCACGCCTACGGCGTGCCACCTCCCTCGACAGAGGGAGGCTTAAAAAGTGCGTATCTACACGATTTTTTAATACTTATACTTTTATGTATATTAACCTACCGTTTCATTAGAGCGAAGCGAAACAAGTGCGAATGTGTCGCCCAATCGCTAACCGCTAACTGCTGCCTGCTATCTGCTTAAATTCTAATTTAGCCACCGTAAAGGTGGCATAAATTAGAATTTATGCACTGTAAAAGGGCAAGTGCATTCGCACTTGCCCTTCTCTGTAAACAGTAAACTATCAACTGTTAACTGTCATATGAAAATGCCGTTTTCATATGACGATCGCCTGCGCCCCCGCACCGTAGTTGCCGGCGGCGAGGACGATGGAAATATCGCCCAAGTCCACCAAACCGTCACAGTTAATATCATAGAGATTTGCACCGGTGCCGTAATTGTCTTCTGCTAACAGTAACGCGATATCCTCAATATCCACGGTACCGGATGCATTCACATCACCTAACGGCACACTGAAGCCGTTTACGGTTTGCCTATCCTCATTGAGCGCGGTATCCGTATCGGCGACCACATCAACCGCTTTAATCTCAAACGGTACGCTTGTGGAAGTATCCACCGTGATAATATATCTGCCCTCCGGCACATCGGTAAAGACGAACGAACCGTCACTGTCCGGTGTGACAACAAAAGAGGCAATCAATGTTTCACCGGCATACAAATTGACTGCCGCGTTGGTATAAATTTTGCTCATATCCAACTTACCGCGAATGGTACCGACAGTGCCCACCGTTTCACCGATGAGTTCTTTGATATAGGAGATTCCGAGCAAATCGACAATGAGTTGATAAATTTCGCCGATGCGGTTCACCACGCTCTTTGAGTAAGAGGCTAACCACTCTTCGGGGAAGGTTTCATCAAAGATATCGTTTACATCATCATTCACTTTTTCAAGTTGCAATACATCGTGTGTGAATGCGCCGTCTGCCGCGGTGAAGCCTTCTTTAATTGTAGCGGTCAAATCGCAGATTAATGCACCGAGCGCACCGATGGGATTTTGCTTAAACTCTTCCGTAAAGCGCGGAATGGAAGTATTATAAAAATCGCTGAAATCGGGCGTTGCCGCAATCAACTGTTCTGCCGTAGCGGCATTCAAAATGCCTTCGCTGACAAGGGCATTGAGCGCCGGCTCATAAATACCCACAATCATTTTCATAAGTGAAGCAATTCTGCCGCCGGTGGTTAAAATCTCTACAATATTGCGGTTCATAATGTAGTGGTAAATGTTTTCGCTACCGTCTGCCTTATCACCCATAATCACATCAATTAACCCTTGTGCAATGGTGTCGGAAGCCGTTGCCGCCAACGGTACAAGTGCCGCATTAAAGGCGGGCATATTGTCCTCTACCTCTTTCTTTTCGGCACGGTAGGTGTCAATTAACGCATTCTTTTCGGCAATTTGGCGCTCTAAATCGGCAGCACCTTCATTTCGAATGGTGGCGATTGCTTCTTCAATGCTTTGTGCGTTAAACTCATCTTCCGCATTGATAGATGTATCGGAAATATAAATCGTTACCGCATTACCGGCATCATTAATTTCTTTTAAGAGGCTGCCGTTTTCGTAAGAAGCCAATGCTGTGCCCTTTGCCTCTAACGCATTACTGTCTGCCTGCAAAAGAGCCTGTGCATCTTCTAAAGTTGCTGCCGCATCATCCGCTTCAGTGCTGACTGCATCTAACAAATCATAGAACCCGACACCGCCACCAAGAATAAAGTCATCCATAAAGGCATCGGCTTCGCCTGCATAGTCGGACAAGTTTTCTTCAATCAGCGCGGCAAGTTCCTCGAATTTTTCCTCCCCGAGATAAGCGTTAAAATCTTCTTTACAATCCTCTCTGAGTTGCTCGATAAGAGAAGTATCTTCATCATCAAAAATTGCCGCTAAATCGGAGTAGAACGGGTCTTCATAAATATAATCTTCAAAACCGGACATAGTGTCATATTTTGCCGAAGCCGCCTCTGCCACGGCGCGGGCATCTTCTACCGCCTGTTCATCGGCTGCAAGCGCACTTTCAAGCGCGGTCATCTCTTCACGCAGTGCCGCTGCCTTTGCTTCGATAGCGGTGTTGAGCGCCGCTTCATCAAAAACGGAAGCATCTTCTAATAAGCCGAGTTCTTTGGCTTTGGCAAGTTTTGCAGCATCGGAAGCGTCTTTCACCTGCCCTAAATAACTCTCCCAAGTGGCAATCTTAGCGGCACTCTCGCCCAATTGTTCATTTATCTGCGCAATATCTGCCTGTGCCAAACCGATGAGTAAATCATAGCACAAGCGGGCATTCTCTGCCTTTAAGTAATCGCCGTAGCCGAGCAAGAGATAGAACACGGCACCGGCTTTTTGCGTGCCGTTTTCTTCATAACTGATGGCGGAGCGAATGAGATTTTTGAGTTGCGGGATTTTATTGTACAATAATGTTTTTAATAAATCACCGTTATTGTTTTCCACATCTTTATCTAACCCGCTTAAGAAGTCAATGACCGCCGCAATGACCGGTACATAGTATTCCATCGCTTTCGGTCCGATATAAGCGGGGTTACCATCGACAAGTTTTACATAAAATGCGGTGTTTCCGTCGGCATCATAATAAATGTTTTGTGTGAAGAATAAATCGTATGATTTAAAGTTAATGTCATCACCGTTTAACAGTCCCATCGCAAAATCGACAATAGCGGCGAGGGATTCGGCATCGGATACTTTTTTCAGAAGGGTATCCACCGGTTTGGTTTTAATATCATCAAACAAATCACAAAGCAGTTTGACAAGCGCACTGCCAAGACCGGGTGCGGCTGCCACTTCACCGAGTTTTGCCGCATCACCGAGGGCAATTTTGACAAATGCGTTGGCAATCTCCAGTTTTGAGGTGTTGCCGACATAGTTTTCCCAATTAAACCCTGCAGCGGCAATATCGGCAAGAGCGGTGCCGTTTTGTTCCATACGCACATAGTTTAACAGAGAAGATTTTTGTGTGCTGCTTAATGTGATAATCGGAGTGACGGGGCTGCCTTGGTAGCCGTAGTTTGACAAATTCTCATTAATGGTAGTTAAATACCCGCTGTCGAGTGACGTGTCACTTACACCGGCAAGGTAGGCAAACGCACGGGGACTTGCAAGGGAGAGTGACGCCCCGATATTATCCATATTTGCCATAATGGCGCCGAAATCAAATGCACTTAAAATCGGGATTAAGCACGATACAATGCTCTCATAAGTCGGCTGCACATTCGGGAACAAGGCTTTGAGCGCATCGCTCGCCGTTTCCATTATAGCCGAATGATCGCCGAGTATTTCATTGCTGATAAAATTGTTTAAATAATCTTTATTAATATAATTGTATACACCGTATGTATCAAGGAAGGTGTTTAACCACTCGCTCAAGTCGGCTAACATATTGGCACCGCCGTTTTCGCCGATATATCTGCCGGCTGCGCCGTCAAGGTAAGCATCAAGTTGTGCAAAGAGCGGTTCGGTAACAGGTGCCACCGCATTCCAATCAATCGCTTCGATGGCATCAATAAAATCTTTTAAGCCGTAAACGAGCGCCACCGCCGCTTTAATCGGGGTTTCGTTCATCATCGTATCATACACGCCGTTAAATGCGGTAAAGAAGCCTGCTACAAGCGGTTTTAAAGTGGCGGCAACATCTTCAATTAAATCCGTAGAGGGTAGCTCGGCAAGTGCCGCCTCGCTCTCACTGATTTTTGCCTGCGCTTCACGAATCATGCGCGCATAAACCGCCTTTTGCTCTGCATCATCACTGCCATTTTGAAGGGCGGCAATACGCTCTGCAATCGTATCCGCCTGCTCACTCTTTGCGGCGATAGCGGCTTTTAAATCTTTTTGAGAGGCATAGTTTTCGGCAAGGGAATTTTCGGTCTCCTCCACCTTTGCTTTGGCGGTAATGTAATCGGGATTGGCGGTAATCTCTGCCGCGTTTTCCTCGGTCATCTGTGCTTCAAATTCCGCAAGGGCATCATAGTAGCCCTTTACGGCATCTTTGGCAAGGGTTTCTTCACTCTCAAGCGTATGTAACTGTGCCTGCAAGGCGGCAATCTCGCCGCTAAGCGCATCTAAGCGCGCCTGTAAATCGGCAATCGTATCTGCCGCGGCTTTGCCGCTGTCGATATCTGCAATTTTTTGCTCTGCAAAGCGGATTTCGATATTGGCACTATTCATATCGCTTGTGAGTTTATTTTGTTGCCCGCTGAGGGCGGCAACCGCCGCCGTGAGGGCTTTATCTGCCAAAACGGCAAGTTTATTCAATCGTTTGGAAAACACGGTTTCCAATACGGAAGAAGCGAGTTCTTCATCTATCCCGTCTAATAATGTAAAGAGGGCGTCAATCACTTCGCCGTATTCGCTTATCATACTCGGTCCCATATAAGAATAGGTACCGTCGTCATTTTTAGACACAAACTCTACGGGAGTGCCGTCGGTATCGGTATAAATGCCTTCGTTAAACAGTTTGTATGAATAGTAATCGGTGCGTACGGTCACTTTGTTTGCCGTTTCTAACACTGCCTTTAAAAGTGCGTGAAAATCGCTGTTAGAGAGCACTTTTAAAATAGAACTTACCGGCGTGGTTTCGAGGTGGTCTAAAATTTCTGCCACGGCACCGGCAAGCAGGGCTTTTTTGCCGCTGTCAATGGTAAAATCAATGGATTCGGCGGCAATTGCCGGCAAGCGGTTATCATCGGCAATAAAGATGAGCAACACGGTTTTTAAATACGCCGCCGCGCTCATATCGCCTAAATATGCCTTCATATCAAAATCATCTAATTTAAGGGCGCCTGCTTTCCAACGCGCATAGTATTCGCGCACTTGTGCCGCCTGCTCATCGGTTAAAGAGAGTACGGGTGCAGAGGTATCAAAACGCAATGTTTCGGGCAGTGCCGCATTAATATTTTCAATATACTCGGTGCCGCCAAGGTATGCAAGGTTGTAGACCAGTTCCATATCGGTGGTCTCTACCTTTTCGGGCTCACGGAATACCTCGGCATTCAGCGAGCCTATAATGCGCGCGAGCGCCAACATTAAACTCTCTTGATCCTTCGGGTACTGCTCTTCACTATAGCCCATTTGGTAAAACAAATCACCCAAGGCACCGCACGCCGTTTCGCTGATGGCGGGCAGGTTTTCACTCAAAAGAGCGTCTGCCTTTTCTAAATTTAAGTAACCGGTTTCTAACCACTGTTTTAGTGCCTTACCGTCCGTTAACATCGTTTGAATGCCGGGTACAGCTACGGTTTCGCCTTCGGCGGCAAATGCGTAAAACGAAACGGAAAACACGCTCAATACCATCACCAGCGCCAAAACAAGGCTTAACACTTTTTTGAATGTTTTTTTCATACAAACAACTCCTTTTTTAAGAGTGGAACTTCGCTACATAATTATTCATAATCATTATAATACATATTGCAATTAAAACATAGTCGCAAAATGGTAGAAACTATTTCATTTTTTTTGCGCAAAATCACCAAACTGTAAATTCTAATTTACGCCACCCTTGCGGTGGCTAAATTAGAATTTAAACGCTCGTTACACTCGCTGAAAGAAGAAAGAAGAAAGAAAAAAGAAAAATGG
>CADBJA010000107.1 GCA_902794945.1 Oscillospiraceae bacterium | reverse complement strand
CCCGTTTGATAGATGAAAAGATAATATCTATTATGCGCATATTTAAACCAATTTTGGATTAAATCTAAACTAATACATTCAAGTGCGAATGTGTCGCCCCTTCGCTAACTGCTAACTGCTAACTGCTAATCACTGACAAATAGGAATTTGCTCTGCAAATTCCTATTTGTCTTTCATTTTCTCTATCATCATAAACGCGGCTTTATATATATCACCGCAACCGAGGGTGATAATTAAATCCCCCTCTTTTGCGATTGAAAGTGTATAATCGGCAATTTCTTCAAATGTATTGAACCAAACACTATTCGGGATTTTTTCGGCTAAATCTTTGGTGAAAATGTTATAGGTATTGATTTCTCTTGAGCCCATAATTTCGCTCATCACACATAAATCGGGAATTTGCAATACCTCAACAAACTCATCAAAGTGGTCGTATGTTCTGGAATATGTAAACGGTTGGAACACGGCAATCACTCGCCGATAACCCATATCCATCGCCGCTTCAAGTGTTACTTTTAACTCTGCCGGATGGTGTGCGTAGTCATCGGCAATGGTAATACCGTCTATTTCCGCTAAAAATTCAAAGCGTCTGCCCGCGCCGCCAAAGGTTTCAACACCCTTTTTGATGCTTGCGGCATCACAGCCCTCAAAATCCGCTTCGGCAATAGCGGCAAGTGCATTGTAGACATTGTGTTTGCCGGGCACAAGCAAATTCACATCCATCAGTTTTTTGCCGTGTTTATACACATCAAACTGCGCACGGCTTTTTACCATTTTTATATTTTTGGCATAATAATCGTTTGTTTCAGCCAATCCGAAAGTAAGTAAAGTTTTTGAGCCTTTATCTTCTATTTGATTGACTGCATCGGTGGTGTTTTCATCATCACCGTTATATATTACATTTTGTGACATATTCGCAAATGTGGTAAAAGAGTGCTTTAAATTCTCCATCGTTTTAAAGAACTCCATATGGTCGGCATCAATGTTTAAAATTAAAGCCGTGTGCGGTGACATTTTTAAAAATGTGTTATTAAACTCACAGCTTTCACACACAAATAAATCGCTTTTCCCCACTCTGCCGTAAGCATCAATAAGCGGTAATTTACCGCCAATGACCACACTCGGGTCTTTGCCCGCCATCATTAAAATTTGTGTTAACATAGAAGTAACAGTGGTTTTGCCGTGCGTGCCGCATACACCGACTGTGTTCGGAAACATTCTGCTGACGGCACCCAATAAAACACTTCTCTCAAAAGTGGGAATCCCCTTTTGTTTTGCCGCAGCCACTTCAGGGTTACTATCGTTAACAGCAGCAGTATGAATGACCATATCCGCCCCGTCAACACTTTCGGGTTTGTGTCCCATTGTCACTTTGATACCCATGCCGCGAATCCGTTTTAAAATGGTGCTTTCGTTGTTATCGGAACCGGTAAGCATATAACCTTGTGTATGTAAAATCTCGGCAAGCGGACACATACCGGACCCGCCGATACCAATCATATGAATATGTTTTGCCGTTTTTAAAAGTGTATCAATTTGTTGCATAGTATTACCTCTATTATTTTATCAATTGTTCAAACTCATCTTCATTCATCACTTGAATACCGAGGTCGGTTGCTTTTTTCAGTTTACTCCCCGCCGCTTCACCTGCAAGCACAATACTTGTTTTTTTCGAAACGGAAGAGGATGTTTTACCGCCGAAACTCTCTATAATTTTAGATGCTTCATTGCGTGTGAATTTACTTAAAGAACCGGTTAGAACAAAGGTTTTACCTTTAAAGCGTTCATCTTTAATTTCGGCAAGTGACCTCATATTTAAACCAAGTTGTTTAAACGCTTCTATCATTTTAATATTTTGTTCGGTTGAGAAAAATTCTACAACACTTTTCGCCATTATTTCGCCAAACCCGTCAATGGCAAGGATTTCTTCTTCACTTGCGACAATTAAATGCTCCATATCACCAAAGTGAACGGCAAGTTGCGCCGCATTTTTTGCCCCGATATGGCGAATGCCGAGTGCAAAAATAAGTTTGGATAAATCATTCTTTTTTGAGTTTTCAATCGCCGTAATGAGATTGTTTGCGCTTGTTTTTTGAAAACCGTCAAGCGTGTAAATATCTTCGGCTTTCAGTTTAAAAATATCTTCCGGTGAAGCAATCAAGTGTTTTTTGACAAATAATTCAATAATTGCTTCGCCAAGCCCCTCTATCCCGTAGGCATCACGCGAGGCAAAGTGAATGAGCACGCGTACGGTTTGTGCCGGGCATTTATCATTTAAACAACGCACGGCTGCTTCATCATTGAGCCGATACACGGGTGAGCCGCAAGAAGGACAGGTATCGGGCAAACGATAAATTCCTTTACTCTCATCATGTTTTGTAACACGCAATACTTCGGGAATGATTTCCCCCGCTTTTCTGAGCACAACGGTATCGCCGATTTGAAGCCCTTTTTCATTAATAAAATCCTGATTGTGTAATGTGGCTCTTGAAACGGTGGTTCCCGCTAAAATGACGGGTTCAAATACACCGGTCGGTGTTAACACGCCGGTTCTGCCGACATTGATTTCAATATCTTTTAAAACCGTTTCTTTTTCTTCGGGAGGATATTTAAAAGCAACCGCCCATTTCGGGAATTTTGCGGTGGAACCGAGTTCTTCACGCTCGGCGAGTGAATTGGTTTTAACAACTGCGCCGTCAATATCAAAATGATATTTCCCTCTGCCTTCGCCGATTGCGTTGATTTGCGCAATCACTTCATCTGCAGTAGCACAAAGAGTGTATGACGGTACCACGGAAAACCCGCACGCAACCAAAAAATCCAGACTTTCTTTATGTGTGCCGAAAGTTTTACCCTGTACAGACTGCACATTAAAAATAAAAATACTCAAATTTCTTTCGGCAACCACGGCACTGTTCTTTTGGCGCAGGGAACCTGCGGCAGCGTTACGCGGATTTTTAAAGGGCACTTCCCCGTTATTTTCCTGTTTTGTCACACAGGCAAAAAAACTTTCGTGCGACATATACACTTCGCCGCGTACTTCCAAATACGGTACATTGGTTTTTATGGTATGCGGAATATCTTTAATTTTTAAAAGATTTGCCGTTACATCTTCGCCCACAACACCGTCACCACGGGTGGACCCGCGCACAAAAACACCGTTTTCGTATTCAAGTGAAACGGAAAGTCCGTCTATTTTCGGTTCTACCGTAAAATCGGCATCGGGAAAATCGGATTTCACGCGTTCGGTAAACGCAATCACTTCATCGGTAGAAAACACATCTTGCAAACTTTCCATTTTTACCGTGTGGGTAATTTTATCAAACAAATTACTCGCTTTACCGCCCACCGTTTGTGTGGGACTATCGGCAGTAATCAGTTCGGGATATACCGCTTCAATGGCTTTGAGTTCATTATTAAGCATATCATACTCATAGTCACTAATTTCGGGATTATCCAGGTTATAATATAAATTGCTATGGTATTTAAGCGTTTTTCGTAATGTAGCAGCGCGCGCCTTTGCTTCCTGAAAGTTCAAAATAACCTCCATATAGTAAGAATATAGATTTCACTAAATTATTATTATAACATAATTATAAATAAATTCATACATTTTTCTATAAAAATATGAAAACCTCGTCAAAGAGTAGCTTCAACAAGGTTTACATTAACTATCATAATATTATGCACCAAATAAACTAAACACCAAATAAGTGCCGCCGGCACACAGCCAAGCTACACCGCATTGCAGTAACACCATACCGCCCGCCCATTTGCCGCCAAGTTCACGCCTGACAGCGGCAATTGCCGCAACACACGGGGTGTATAACAAGCAAAATACAAGCAGAGAAGCCGCTGCTTTTAAACTTAAAGCACTTTGAATGGCTGTGGCAGAGCCGAATAAAACAGAGAGCGTAGAAACAACACTTTCTTTCGCCATAAAACCGGTGATGAGAGATGTGGTAACACGCCAATCACCAAAGCCCAATGGCTTAAATACAGGTGAAATCCAACCGGCTATCATCGCCAACATACTCTCTTTTGAATCGCTGACAAGTGCTAAATGAAAATTAAAACTGCGCAAAAACCATATCACGATGGATGCGATAAAAATCACGGTAAAGGCTCTTGTAATAAAATCTTTTGACTTATCCCATAACAATTGCAAAGTTGTTTTTATGCCCGGCATTCTGTAATTCGGCAATTCCATCACAAAAGGAACGGCTTCCCCTTTAAATACCGTTTTTTTAGAGATAACCGCTGTTAAAATGCCCACCAAAATACCAAGCAAATACAAAACAATCATCACAAGGGCTGCGTAATGCGGAAAAAACAAAGATGAAAACATTGCATAAATCGGTAACTTTGCGGTACAACTCATAAACGGTATGAGCATGATGGTCATTTTTCTGTCTCGTTCGGATGGCAAAGTTCTGCTTGCCATTACGCCCGGTACGGAACAACCGAAACCGATTAACATCGGCACAATACTTCTGCCGGAAAGACCGATTTTTCTTAGCAACTTATCCGTAATAAAGGCGACGCGTGCCATATAGCCGGTATCTTCAAGTAAAGATAAGAAGAAAAATAATATCACAATAATCGGCAAGAAACTGAGTACGGTACCGACACCGGTGAAAATACCGTCAATAATTAAAGAATGCAGCACTTCATTCGTATGCCAAGCCGTAAGACCTGCATCCACTACAGCTGTGAGCCAGCCGATTCCTTGGTCTAACAAATCTTGCAAAGTAGAGCCTAAAACGCCGAAAGTAAGCCAAAAAATCACGCCCATAATCAGCACAAAAAACGGAATGGCAGTATATTTGCCGGTGAGAATTTTGTCAATTTTACGGCTTCTCTCGCGTTCTTTACTCTCTCTCGGTTTCACCACACAGGCATCAACGAGTTTTTTTATAAATGAAAAACGCATATCGGCTATGGCAGCGGAACGGTCCAACCCGCGCTCCGTTTCCATTTGCACAATAATATGTTCCACCAATTCTTTTTCGTTTTGGTCTAAATGCAAAAGGGATTCAATGCGCTCATCCCCCTCAACCAATTTCGTTGCAGCAAAACGCACGGGAATGGAAGCCGCTTTGGCATGGTCTTCAATCAAATGAATAATAGCGTGTAAACAACGGTGCACCGCACCGCCGTTTTCATCGTGCGCGCAAAAATCGGTTTTGAGCGGTTTTTCTTGATATTTTGCAATATGTAATGCGTGAGAGATTAATTCTTCTATCCCTTCATTTTTGGCAGCCGAGATAGTCACAACGGGGATACCGAGCATCTCTTCCATCGTGTTAATAAACACGGAACCGCCGTTACCGCGCATTTCGTCCATCATATTAAGTGCCAGCACTACGGGAATTTCAAGTTCCATCAACTGCATACTTAAATACAAATTGCGCTCAATATTGGTCGCATCCACGATGTTAATGATGCCGGTCGGTTTTTGGTCGATAATATATTTGCGCGATACAATTTCTTCACTTGTATAGGGGGAAAGTGAATAAATGCCGGGCAAATCAATGATTTGCGTGTTTTCATACCCTTTAATAGGTCCGACCTTACTGTCTACCGTAACGCCGGGAAAATTGCCGACGTGTTGATTAGAGCCGGTTAGTTGGTTAAATAAAGTGGTTTTGCCGCA
>CADBJA010000106.1 GCA_902794945.1 Oscillospiraceae bacterium | reverse complement strand
TGCGAATGTGTCGCCCAATCGCTAACCGCTAACTGCTGCCTGCTATCTGCTTAAATTCTAATTTAGCCACCGCAAGGGTGGCGTAAATTAGAATTTACAGCGCTCTAAACCGCGCATACAGCCCATCCAGATACGCGTACATGCCTTTCATCAATTTTAAATCTTGCTTGATTATGTCTACAAATTTTTCATTCGCCGCCACGGTTGACGGGTGGGAGCGGATGAAAAACAGTTCTTTTTGGTTATAAATATCGCGCAGAACTTCCGGCATCTGCTCCGTGCCGGGCTTGTCCCGCTTATAGCGGTTGCCGCTGTAAGCAAAGCCTGCATCCACAAGCGGCACAAAGGCTTCTAAAAAGCGGTTGGCGTTTTCGAGCAAATCATTTCTAAAAAACTCCATAAACGCCGGTGTTTCGCGCCAAAATCCGATACCGTAACTGGCGATAGAGGGCGAAACTTCCGCCCACATACCGGGTGCCATCTCCCCCTCTTCGAGCGGGCGGTGCCACACGACCCACACATTGGCGCGGTAGAGTGTTTTATCTTTTGTAAAGCGGGTATCACGGCGAATGCGCGATACCTTTTTGGGGTTAACGATGATATTTTCATCAATCGCATACAAATCATCCGCCAAGTCGAGCGTGATTGCGCCGAGTTGTTTTCGCGAACCCTCGTTAATTTCCGCCTTATGTTCTTCATAAAACGGTTTGTTGTTATTAAAACGGTTCATCTCAAGCAACATCAGTGTATCGGCACTGATGCCTTTAAAATTATAGTTCAATTTCGCCCGCCTCCTTCATTTGTTGTAATGCCAGTAAAATACCGGTTTTTGCAGAGTGGAAATTAAGTCCTCCCTGCATCCACACGCAGTACGGCTCACGCATCGGTCCGTCTGCCGAAAACTCAATCGAAGCGCCGGAAATAAACGCGCCTGCCGCCATAATCACTTTATCATCATACCCCGGCATATCCCACGCCTCGGGCACGACATAGGAATCAATCGGCGCGCCGCTTTGCACACCGCGGCAAAATGCCGCCAGTGCCTTGGGCGTGTCCAATTCGATACACTGGATAATATCAAAGCGCGCTTCATCGCTTGCGGGGCTTACCTTGTAGCCTAATAATTCAAACAACGCACCGGCAAAAATAGCAGTTTTGAGCGCCTCGCCCGTGACATGGGGTGCAGAGAACAGCCCCATAAACATAGAGCGGTTTTCACCTAAACTTGCACCCACCTCGGCACCGAGCCCCGGCACGGTCGCTCTGTAAGAGCACAACTCCACCAACTCTTTTTTACCGGCAATGTAGCCGCCGGTGCGGGCAATGCCGCCGCCGGGATTTTTAATGAGCGAGCCTGCCATTAAATCAACACCGACTTCGGTGGGTGTTTGCCAATCCGTAAACTCCCCGTAACAGTTATCGACAAACACAATGGCAGAAGAATGCGCATGAGTAATGTCGGCAATTTGCCGCATTTCATCGGTTGTGAGGGTCGCCCTGGCGCTATACCCGCGCGAACGCTGCATATAGACCATTTTTAAATGCGGTGTGGTTTTGATTTTTTGCTCTATCGCTTCAAAATCCAACCTGCCGTTTTTCAGGTCCACCTGCTCATAACTGACACCGTAATCTTTGAGTGAACCCATCCCCTCACCGGTGATGCCGATAACGGGCTGAATGGTATCATACGGTGTGCCGCTCACACAAAGCATGGTATCGCCCGGGCGCAAGATGCCGAACAGTGCCACACCGAGGGTGTGCGTGCCGCAAGTGAAAGAATGGCGCACGAGCGCCGCCTCGGCGCCGAGGGCATCGGCAAATGTTTTATCCAACGCATCGCGCCCGATATCGCCGTAACCGTAGCCGGTAGAGCCGACCAAATGTTGCTCGCCGATATGGTTATGAATAAACGCCTTGAGCACTTTATTTTGGTTGTACTCGGTCACCGCCTCGGTGCGCGCAAACGCCTCTTTGCACCGCTCCATCGCCTTGTCGCCGAGGGCTGAAATATCATCATCAATTTTAAAAAAAGGATTGTTCATTTACCCTATCTCTCCAAAGCGGGCAAGTAACAGTTCCAACAAATCTGCCAATGCCTGCATATCGTTTGTATTTGCCACACAAGAGGCGGAATGAATGTTTCGCGTGGGTACGGAAAGTGCCAATACCCGCACACCGTCTGCCGCCGTTTGAATGGCGCCGGCATCGTTACCGCCGGCAATCTTGGATTTGGTTTGCGCCGCAATACCGTTTTCTTTGGCGATTTGCATCGCACTCTCATACAGGCGCTTATCATACACCGTTGCCCTATCCATAAACGATACCACGGCACCCTCACCGAGTGCACAAACGCGGTCTGCTCCGCTCACACCGCTCACATCGTTGGCGGTGGTGCTCTCTACCACAATGGCAATATCGGGTTTTACGCGGTTTGCCGCCGCACCGGAGCCTTTTAAGCCGATTTCTTCCATCACGCAAAAGCAGACGGTGACATCATACGGCAACTCTTTTTCTAACAGTTCTAACAGCAGAGCGCAACCGAAGCGGTCATCAATCGCTTTGGATTTAAGAAAGCCGTCGCCAAACGGCACATACTCGCTCTCAAACACCGCTCTGTCACCCGGAGCGACATACCGTTCCGCCTCCGCTTTATCGGCAGCGCCGATGTCAATATACATCTGCTCCGGTTTCGGCATCACACTGATATCTTCCGTTAAGTGTACCGGTGCCGTGCCTATCACGCCAAGGCAACCGTTAACGCGTACACGCTTGCCGAGCAAGGCTTTTGTATCTATCCCGCCGACGGTGGCAAAGTTCAAAAAGCCGTTCTCTCCGATATGGGTGATAATCATACCGACTTCATCCATATGCGCCGAGAGCATTATTTTTTGTTTGGGCGTGGCAGCCCCTTTCTTTTCTACGATAATATTGCCCAACGCATCTACCGTATACGGGTGTGCGCCGAGGTGAGAGATGATATATTCTCTCACGGCACCCTCATCTCCGGAGGTGCCGCCAAGCAGGCAGAGGTCCTTTAAATAACGCATGCTTTCCCCTCCTTACTTAAAATATAGGCGGCAATAAGCCTTGCGCACTGCTCTAAATCTTCAAGATGTACCACTTCCACGTCCGTGTGCATATTGCGAATGGGCGGTGATACGGTGATGGTTTTTGTGCCGTAGCCGACAGAGGCAATTTCATCGGCATTGGTGCCGGTTCTGCCGCCCATCACTTCTACCCGATACGGGATATTTTCTTTTTTGGCAACCGCGATAAAATCATCGGTCATCTGTTTGCTTAATATCGGTGCCGTTCCGATAAAAGCACCGCCGCCCAAAGGCATGGTGGCATTTTTATGCGCACCGTCCACCTCAGGCTGTGATGCAAAAGAAACATCAACCGCAATGGCTTCTTCCGCCTCGGTATAAAAAGAAGCGTTGCCGGCACCTTTGCCGCCCACTTCTTCCCCCACCGAAAAGACGGTGGTGATTTTTGAAGTTGCCCCATTTTTCTTTAACAGTTCCATTGTTTTTGCAAGGATTGCCATACCGGCTCTGTCATCAATCGCTGTGCCGGTCACATTACCGCCAAGCATTTCACCGAAATAGGGTTTTAAAACCACCTTATCGCCGAGACTCACTTTTTCTTTTAAAGACTTATTTGAAAGACCGGTATCAATACAAATATCTTCAAACTTTGCGGCTTTGTTTTTTTCGCTCTCGTCCGTCAAATGCGGCGGCTTGCAGGAGATGACACCGTAAACCGGTTCACGCCCCAAGACCACCACTTCCAACGAGGGTAAAATCCGGCGATCCATCCCGCCGACTTTATCGACTTTTAAAAAGCCGTTTTCTTCTATTGCGGTAACGACCAAACCGATTTGGTCCATATGCGCATCTAACAAATAATGCGTGCCGTCCCCTTCTTTGGTACAAATAAAATTGCCCCGCTTATCGGTTTTACAAGTGCCGTAAGGTTCCATTACCTGTGCGGCGGCGGTGTAAATTTCGCTCTCTGCCCCGGAAGGCGCACCGCATATACAAAATTTTTCTAAAACTTGTTTTATTTCCATCATAATCCTTTGCCCTTTATTGTAATGCCGCGACAACTGCTTTAAAGTGTTGCCCCCTGCGCTCAAAGTTTTTATATTTATCAAACGAAGTGGATGCCGGTGAGAGGGATACAATATCGCCTTTCACGGCATTTTCGCGTGCAAGCTGCACGGCTTGCTCCATATTTTCGGCGTGCAAAATGCGGATGTTCTCCGGCACATAATTCGCGGCATTTTTGACACCCTGCTCAATCACCTGCGCCGTTTCACCCATGACAATGAGCACTTTCACTTTTTGATTGATGTAAGTGCCGAGTGTATCGTAAACAAGACCTTTGTTTTGCCCGCCGGCAATTACAATCACTTTTTGCTCTCTTGCCTTTAAACCGGCAATTGTTCTGTCGGGCGAAGAGGCAATCGAATCATTGTAGTAAGACACACCCTCAAACTCTCTGACAAACTCCATACGGTGCTCCACGCCACCGAATTCATTTGCCACGGCGATGATATTGCCGATATCCGCAATGCCCCATACGGCAGCGATGGCAGTGAGATAATTCTCTACATTATGGTCCCCGATAAGGCGAATATCGGAACGGTTCATAATAAAGTGAATATCGCCGTGGTCGTTATAGTAGATTTTACCGGTTTTCCTATCCCAAAAAGAGCCCACGGCAGGCATTTTCACCTTTGAGAACCACACGGTTTCACCCTTAACTGCCGGTGCATACTCTTCTCTTGTAACTTCATTGTCAAGATTGAGGATGGTTTTGGAATTCTCTTTTTGGTAGAGTATCAGGTTTTTCTTGGCATCTTTATACTCCTGATAATCTTTATGCACATTTAAGTGGTTCGGTTGCACATTGGTCACCACGGTAATATCGCCCGCGATGCGCATTGAAAGCAGTTGGAAAGAGGAAAGTTCTACCACCGCATAATCTTCTTCTTTGATTTCATCAACTATCGGCAGTAACGCCCTGCCGATGTTGCCGCCTTTGTGCACGGTAAAGCCCTGTCTTGTTAAAATTTCACTAATGAGGGTGGTGGTCGTCGTTTTACCGTCTGCCCCCGTTATGGCAATAATTTTGCACGGGCAGAGTTTAAAAAACTCTTCCATTTCGCTTGTAATGTTGGCACCTGCCGCAATCGCCGCCTGAATTTCGGGGCGGTTAAAGTAAATGCCAGGCGTGCGAAAGACCATATCAAAACGCTCTAAATGCTCAAACTGTGCCGCGCCGAGTTGGTAGGAAATGCCCAGTTCTTTGATACCGTCAATATCTTCATCAAACTGCTCCATTTCACGCATATCGCACAGGGTTACCTCCGCACCGTAGGCAACGAATTTTTTAATCAGTTCTTTATGGCTGACACCAACGCCCAAAAAGGCAACTTTTTTGCCCTTTAAGTTTTCAAAATATGCTTTTGCCTGTTCGCTCATGGTTTTCTCCTAAAATAAAAATATAATCATTTTATTATATAATATTTTTACATTTTTAGCAATGCTAAATTCTAATTTATCTCACTAACGCTCGATAAATAATTAGGAATTAGCAAATAGAAATGAGGAATTAAGGGCGACACATTCGCACTTGATTTTAATGTTTAGGTTGTATCTTAAATTCGGCTTAAATATGCGCAAAACGAATGTAATCCATCCAAAAAACAGAGCGAAGCGGAACGGGTGCGGGTGTCTCGCCCTCAATTATTCATTATTCAATATTCATCATTCATTAAATTCTAATTTATCCACCGCAAGGGTGGCGTAAATTAGAATTTATCGCACTCCCCTTCCGCTTTGCTTTTTTTAAAAAAA
>CADBJA010000105.1 GCA_902794945.1 Oscillospiraceae bacterium | reverse complement strand
CCGTTTGATAGATGGAAAGATGATTTCTATTTTGCGCATATTTAAGCCAAATTTAGATTAAATATAAACAAATACAATCAAGTGCGAATGTGTCGCCCATTCGCTAACCGCTAACTGCTGCCTGCTATCTGCTTAAATTCTAATTTAGCCACCGCGTAATAGTTTCTTTCACGCTAACACTTCGTGATTTTGCATTTGTCAAGTGTTGTCTGTTATGATATAATAAACATTAATATGAAAAAATTTAATTAAAATAAAAGGTTTGTAGGAAATATGAAACCCGTGCAATACAACTGAAGGAGAAGCATATGGAAGAGAATAAGGAAAAAAAGGTGGATTCGCCCGAGCAACTCAACGAATATATACGCCTATCCAACCCCGGGGTATGGATACTGGTGCTGGCAATCGTGGTGTTGCTGGCAGGCTTCTGCATTTGGGGCATCTTCGGCAAAATTGACACAAAAGTGCCCACGGTTGCCGTTTCCGGTAACGGTGCCACTTACCTCTATGTGAAAGAGGAAGATATAGAGCAAATCAAAGCCGGTATGCCGGTGCGCATTAACGATAATCAAACGGCTTATGAAATTGAAAGCATTCGTGAAAAACCGGAAAAAGTGACCGAAGATTTGGATGAATACACAAGGTACATCGGCAATTTGCAAGTGGGCGAGTGGATTTACAAATGCAAATTAAATAAACCGGTCAAAGAAGGTATATACGGCGCGAACATCATCATAGAAAGTATTTCACCGATGACATTCATTGTGAACTGACAGTTTTTGAGAAGAAAAGAGATTACATGATGAAAAAAGTAAAAGAACCGGTACAGCAAGGTGTGGCGAAAAAGGTGCCGGTTGTCATACAATTAGAAGCCTTAGAGTGCGGTGCGGCGTGCCTTACCATGGTCTTGGCATATTACGGCAGGTGGGTACCGCTGGAGCAGGTGCGCGTCGATTGCGGCGTCTCGCGTGACGGCTCAAAGGCAGGCAAAATCTTAAAAGCCGCCAGAAATTACGGTCTTGAGGCAAAGGGGTATCGCTACACGGTAGAAGATTTGCGTAACGATGCCGCATACCCCTGTATTATTTTTTGGAATAACAACCACTTTGTGGTCTTAGACGGGTTTAAAGGCAAATACGCCGTCATCAACGACCCGTCAAGAGGCAAAACGCAGTACCCGATGGAGGCGTTTGAAAAAAATTATTCCGGCATATGCCTGTGCTTTAAGCCGACCGAAAACTTCGAGCCGGGCGGCAAACCCAAAAGTATTTTGGAGTTTGCCAAAAAGCGCTTAAAAGGCACCAAATCCATTGTCGTTTTTATATTAATTACAACCCTCATCACCTCCCTGTTGCAAATAATACAACCGGGCTTTTCAAGGGTGTTTGTAGACAGGCTGTTAACGCATCAAAACCTCGATTGGTTTATCCCGTTTATCTTGGGTATTTGCGCGCTGACGCTGGTGCAGTTGGTAATTCAAATTGTCAACCAAGCCTATACCTTAAAACTCAACGGCAAATTAGCCGTTGTCGGCAGCACCACTTATATGTGGAAAGTGTTACGATTGCCGATGGACTTTTTCTCGCAACGAATGGCGGGCGACATTTTATCAAGACAAGCGCAAAACGCTTCGGTCGCGAATGTCTTTATTCGCACCTTTACCCCCTTAGTTTTAAAAATCGGCATGGCTGTTTTTTACCTGGTTGTGATGTTTCGCTATAATGTGCTGCTTTCTCTTATCGGCATCAGTTCGCTCTTTATTGATGTGATTGTTGCGCGCATTGTCACCAAAAAAAGGGTGGACTTAAGCCGCGTCGGCACCAGGGACAGCGCAATGCTTGAGAGCACCACCGCCTCCGGCATTCAAATGATTGAAACCATTAAAGCAAGCGGTGCGGAAAACGGCTTTTTCAGAAAATGGGCGGGCTATCAGGCAAATGTGAGTAATAACGATGTTTCGCTCACCAACACCTCTGCACTGTGGGGCATCATTCCGAACGCGATTAATATGATAGTGAATGTCATTATCACCTCTATCGGTATATGGCTTTGTATCAAAGGTGAGTTTACAGTCGGTATGATTATGGCATTTCAGGGCTATTTAACCGCCTTTATGGGTCCGGTTGGAGAAGTCATAGCGGCATCCAACTCCATTTTGGAAATGAGAACCCAGATGGAAAGAATTGAAGATGTGATGGAATACCCCGAGGATGATATTGTAAAAGAAAGTGATGCCGCGGCTGTTGAATACAAGAAACTGAGCGGTGCGGTGGAACTGAAAAATGTGAGTTTCGGCTATTCTAAATTAGAACCGCCGCTCATAGAAAACTTCAACCTCAGCCTGCAACCCGGCAGCAGGGTGGCTTTGGTCGGCGCTTCGGGGTGCGGTAAGTCTACCGTTTCCAAACTCATATCGGGACTGTATCGGCAGTGGAGCGGTGAGATTTTGTTTGACGGCAAGCCCATCGGCGAGATAGATAAAAATATTTTCAGAGGTTCTCTTGCGGTGGTGGACCAGGATATTACTTTGTTTGAAGATACCATTGCCAACAATATTAAGATGTGGGATAATTCCATAGAGAATTTTGAAGTGATTATGGCAGCGCACGATGCGGGCATGCACGAAGAGATTAACGCCAGAGAGGGCGGCTATAATTATAAACTGATAGAAAACGGGAAAGACTTTTCGGGCGGGCAACGCCAGCGCTTGGAGATTGCCCGTGTGCTCGCGCAAGACCCGACAATTGTGATTTTAGATGAAGCGACCTCGGCACTCGATGCGAAAACGGAGTACGAAGTGACCAACGCCATTAAAAACAGGGGCGTTACCTGTATCATTGTGGCACATAGGCTCTCCACCATTCGCGATTGTGATGAGATAATTGTATTGGATGAGGGCAAAGTGATTGAACGCGGTACTCACGATGAACTTTTCGCATTAGGCGGGGCTTACACGGCGCTTGTATCCAATGATTAAAAGATTTTACGGAAAGGAGGGATACCATGGGGTGGTTTGAAGAACAAGTCGAACAGCGAAAGCGGTATAGCGAAGAAGCGTTTGAAGAGGCATTTTATAAGCTGTCGGACAGTATTACCGGTAAAAATGTTTCTAAAGCGATGGAAGATGATGCCAAAAAGACAAGAGATGCGATTGCGTCCGTGCTGAAATATTACGGCATCAAAAAAATCAAAGAAGTGCCGGCGGAAATCACCGATGTCAACGAGAAATTAGACTATTTAATTCGACCCGAAGGGATGATGACAAGAGTTGTAAGGCTCACCGAGGGCTGGTATAAGGATGCGTATGCCGCCATGCTCGGCACTTTAAAGGCAGACGGCTCTTTGGTGGCACTCATTCCGGGCAAACTCGGCGGTTACACTTTCTATGACCCGACAAGCGGTAAGCGCAGGCGCGTGAACCGCAAAAGCGCACAACTTTTAGAGGAAGAAGCCATTAGTTTTTACCGCCAATTTCCGCTCAAAAAACTGCGTGTTTTTGATTTGGGATTATTTGCACTCAAAAACTTAAAACTCAGCGACTTTATCTTTTTCGGCATTTTAAGCCTTATCGGTACGGGGCTCGGGCTTTTGGTTGTCAATATCAATAAGGTATTGATGTCGGATGTGTTGGAAATGGGCAGTCTCGGTGTGCTGATTGCATGCAGTGTGTTTTTAATCTGCACACAACTGAGCCAAATGATTTTCGGTGTGGCAAATTCGCTTTTCAGTCAGCGCTTTAATAAGAAAATGGACTTGGCGGTTGATTCCGCCACGATGATGCGCGTATTATCGCTGCCGCCGGATTTCTTTAAAAAATATGCTTCCGGTGACTTGGCGGGCAGAATTGATTATATCGGCTCGCTCTGTAATTTAATCACCTCTGCCATCTTCGATACGGGCTTTGAAGCAATATTTTCCCTTGCCTATATTTCTCAAATTATGAAATTTGCACCCATGTTGGTGGTGCCCTCCATTGTGATTACGCTCATCACCTTCGCTTTTTCCATTATCAGTTCTTTATTGATGATGAAAATCACAAAAAAGAAAATGGAAATCAGCACCAAAGAAAGCGGCTTGAGTTATTCCATTATCAACGGCGTGAAAAAAATTAAATTGGCAGGCGTTGAAAAGTTGGTATTTGCCAAATGGGCTAACCTGCATGCCGAAGGGGCAAAATTGGAGTATAACCCGCCGTTTTTCATCAAGTATAATATGGTTATTTCGTTGGCAATCAGTTCAATCGGTACCATTGTGATGTATCACTTTGCTCTTGCTTCCGGCGTATCCGTGGCAGATTACTACGCCTTTAATTCCGCTTACGGTATGCTTTCGGGCGCATTTATGGCGATTGCCGAAATTGCACTTAGTTTTTCGCGCATTAAACCGATTATGGAAATGGCAAAACCGATTTTGGATGCCGTGCCGGAAGTATCCGAAGGCAAGCAAATCGTTACCGGCGTTTCGGGCAATATTTCTATTGAAAACCTGACATTCCGTTATGATGAAAAAATGCCGAATGTGATTGACGGCTTGTCCCTAACCATCAAACCCGGGCAATATGTTGCCATCGTCGGCAAAACGGGTTGCGGCAAATCCACGCTGATGCGCCTGCTTTTGGGTTTTGAAAAACCCGACAAAGGTACTATCTACTATGATTCAAAAGATATTGCGAATATAGAACTGCGCTCGTTGAGAAGAAAAATCGGTGTGGTGATGCAAAACGGCAGTTTGTTTGCGGGCGATATTTATTCGAACATCGTTATCTCCGCGCCGGAGTTGACGCTCGATGACGCTTGGGAGGCGGCAGAGCAGGCGGGCATTGCGGAGGACATTCGCAAAATGCCGATGGGCATGCATACTCTCATCTCCGAGGGGGCAGGTGCTATTTCCGGCGGGCAGAAGCAGCGCATTATGATTGCGAGAGCCATTGCGCCCAAACCGAAAATTTTAATGCTCGATGAGGCTACCTCGGCATTGGATAATATCACGCAAAAGATTGTATCGGACTCACTCGATCAGTTGAACTGCACGCGCATTGTTATTGCACACCGCTTATCGACCATCAAGCAGTGTGACAGAATTATTGTCTTAGACAAAGGGCATATCATTGAGGACGGCTCTTACGATGAACTTATCGCGCAAAACGGCTATTTTGCGGAACTGGTGGAAAGGCAACAGGTGGGTAGTGTGGCAGCGCCCGATGCATGACTTACCACGCCTTAAACTGTAAAAAGCATAGTGATTTTTTTACATAAAAAAGAAAAAACCGCTAAAAAAATATTGTTTTGACATATTTTATATGTTATTTTTTACTTACAAAAAGCACACAACTTCAAGCAAGGTTGTGATTCATTATAACCCCGGCAATCTTTATCAAATGCGGTGCCGTGAGTGCGGCTTTTTTGGTTGCACAAACACTTTTTAGGGTATGATTTTGAGGAAAGCTACAGTTTGAAAATGTATTATGAAAGGATGAGAGCGATGAAAGACGAAGAAAGAAAAGAATTAACAGATGAAGAATTAGACGCTGTTGCTGCAGGCCGTGAAGTGAATTGGGTCGATGCCTTAAAGAATAGAGACAATAAGGACTGGGTCATTAACAATGCCAATCGCGTCATTCCGCCTATATATTGTTGCCCGAAATGCAGAAGCAGAAATGTGCATAACTACGATTTGGGCAATGCGTTTGTGATGCGTGTTGAATGTCATGACTGCGGCTACTATGGTGAGAGAGGCGCTATCTCCGAAACAGAAATAAAATATTAGTGCTATGCCATGGGTATAAGGAGTCGAACCTTTCAGGTTTTGGTTGCCTCTTTTTCACTACTGCTTCGTTAAAAAGCCTCACAATGCGTCAGCATTCCCTCGTTTTTT
>CADBJA010000104.1 GCA_902794945.1 Oscillospiraceae bacterium | reverse complement strand
TTAGCATAGAGAATGTGAGTGAACCGGCTCGCGTGATTGATGTGTGGTGTGATGAAGTAAGTGCCAAAGCGGATATAAAAAATGAACAACCGGTATTTTCAGGCACCGTTAAATGTTATTTACTGTATGAAGATATGGAAGGTAAATTAAATTTAAAATCTGCAAATAGCGAGTTTAGTTTTAATGAAGATATCGGTGCAGTTTCGCATATGAAGTGTGAACCGAATGCGGTGATTGTCGGCACCGATTACTTAATCAATGAAAACCGGGTGGATGTGCGGGTAGATTTGCATATCAGTGCGGTAATTTTAGCGAGCGAAAACGCGAAAGTGGTAGATGATATCAACTTAAGTGAAACACCGCTTCAAAAATCAACCTCCTTTTTTGTTTACTATGCGCATAAGGGAGAAAACTTATGGAGCATTGCCAGAAAATATCATACAACAACCAAAAATATTTTAGAACAAAATGCATTAGAGGGTGATGAAATAACGGGGGATGTGCCGTTATTAATTTGGGGTTAATTTTATAGTAGCGTCTTTATACCGGTATTGTTTTTATTACAATTCATTTTTAAATAAGTCCGTAATGACCTACGGGCTTATTTTTCTATTTGTAAATAATTCTTTAACGATGCATGTTTAATATTGACTTTCAGTTGTTGACTTAGTATAATAATTAACAGTGTTAACAATTTGGAGGTTAAGGTGAAACAGAATATTGATTATAAAGAGGTTTTTGAACTGACACGCCGTTATGGCAAACTCAAAAACAAATCATTCACCGAACAGGGTGATAAAAAATGTTTAAAAGGCGCTTTGTTTGCCGTGATGCTCGCCATTAAACATATTTCAAAAAACGCGAGCGCCACCACTTCGCTCATTTCCGAAGATTTGGAGATGCCAAAACCGCAGGTATCCCGTTTGCTCAACTCTTTAGAGGATGATGCATTGATTTATCGAACCATCTCTAAAACAGACCGCAGAGAAATATATATTCATCTGACCGAAAAGGGGATAGAGATTTTGAAGGAAGCCGAAAATAACTATGTGCGCTTCATTGATTACATATTCGAGAGTATCGGTGAAGCGGATTTTAACGAATTGGTTCGCTTGCTTAAAAAAGTAGAAACGGCAATGGAGGTACGGCATGATTAAACTTGTAAAAAAATATTTAAAAGTATCCGTTTTGCCGATTTTATTGATTATTGCACTGTTAGTTGTGCAGGCAATTTGTGATTTAAAACTGCCGGATTATACATCATCCATTGTCAATGTCGGCATCCAACAATCCGGTATTGCGTATGCGGCACCGCAGTATGTGCGCGAGAGTGAAATGAAGCACATCCTTTCTTTGATGTATGATGAAAGTGATGCGGTACCTGCCGTTCCTACAAAAATCAAGGCTGAGGATTACAGTAAAATAGTATCGCTTTTCATCCAAAAAGAGGACAGTTCGCTGTTTGAAAAGTCATACAAAAAAGAAGGGAATGCATATACCTTAATTTCCTCTTCCGCTTCTTTAGAGCAGGCGTTGAAAGAACCGCTTGCCCTGTTTATGGTGTTGGACGGTGTATTTAAAAATCCGGATTTGGTCAAAGAGATGTTCCAAAACGCCGAAATTCCCGGTGACACGGCTAATATACCGGCAAGTTTCAAAGAATACATTGCTGTTTTTGAGAACGGCACTTACAGCCAAAAGTGGGGAGCCGTTCAAAAAATGAGCCCTGCACTCAAGCGTATTGTCGTGAATGCCGTTAAAAAAACAGATGGTTTTGATGAAAAATATCTCTCTTACGCCGCCTTCATGTGGTGTGCCGTTAATGAAACATCGTTTGGCAATTCGGATTTTGCGCTTAGTCTAAAAGCGAAAAACATTTTAAAAGCCTATACTTTAGATGACGGTGTGTATACCGTGAAAGACAGTAGCGATGCTTCGTTGTCAACGCTTGAAAAAGATTTTGAAACCCCTATTGCTTTGTATGCTATGCTCAAGCAAATGGGGGAGAATGCCGATGCGGTCCCTGCGGACAAAAGCGGCGAGCAGTCCTCCTCTTTTGATGTGAGTATATTAAGCAAACTTGCACCGGTATTAGGCTTATCTAAAGATGCGGGCACAGCCGATTTTATGGCATTATTGCCCTCAAGTGCAAAAAAAGAGATTATTACAAAAATGAGCGAAAGCGCCGGCGATTATATGGATACCATTGCCGGGCAATATGCCATTAACTTCATTAGAAGTGAATATGAAGCCATCGGTGTGGATTTGGGCGGCATGCAAATGCATTACCTATTGATGACCGGCTTAAAAATGGCAGGTGTGGCGGCGCTGATTATGCTGTGTGCCGTAGCCGTTACATTTTTAGCGGGCTTCATAGCGGCACGCTTTGGCAGAGATGTGAGAGGCGATGTATTCTCAAAAGTCATTTCCTTTTCGGGGCGTGAGTTCAATACATTTTCCACGGCTTCTTTAATCACAAGAAGTACCAATGATATTCAACAGATGCAAATACTCATTGTAATGATGTTGCGTATGGTGTTATATGCGCCGATTATGGCAATCGGTGCGGTAACAAAAATCATCGGTACCGATTCATCTTTAGCGTGGATTATTGCAGTGGCGGTTGCGGTGGTGATTGTTACGGTCATTGTGCTCTTTAGTGTGGTTGGTCCCAAATTTGCGGCAATGCAAAAACTGGTTGACAGATTAAATTTAGTCGCAAGAGAGATTTTAACGGGCTTGCCCGTCATTCGTGCCTTTAGTACCGAAGAGCACGAAAAAAAGCGGTTTGATAAAGCCAATATTGATTTTACCCGCGTGAATTTATTTACCAACCGCACCCTTGCGCTGATGTTCCCGCTTATCACTTTTATTATGAGCGCGGTTTCGTGTTCCATTATTTGGTTCGGCACCAAGAGTGTGGATGCCGGCACCATGCAGGTGGGAAATATGATGGCGTATATGCAGTATGCTATTCAAATTCTCGTCTCCTTTATTATGATTTCAATGGTTTCCATCTTCTTGCCCAGAGCAAAGGCGGCGGGTGACAGGGTGAACGAAGTGTTGCAAACTAACTCTTCCGTGAATGACCCCGACGAAGTGAAAGCGTTTGATGAAAGTAAAAAGGGTGAAGTGGAATTTCGAAACGTATCGTTCCGTTATAATGAAAATGCGGACAATGCGATTGAGAATATTCACTTTACGGCTGAGTCCGGAAAAGTAACCGCTATTATCGGCGGCACCGGCAGCGGTAAAAGTACCCTGTTAAATCTGATACCGCGCTTTTATGATGCTACCGAAGGTGAAGTGCTTGTGGACGGTGTGAATGTGAAAGATGTAAGCCAACACGATTTAAGGGCACGCATCGGCTATGTACCGCAAAAAGCAGTGCTGTTCTCCGGCACGGTAGAGTCTAATTTGCGCTATGGTAAAGAGGATGCCACCGAAGAGCAAATTCAAGCCGCTGCCGCTATTGCGCAAGCGAGTGAATTTATTGAGAATATGCCGGCGGGTTATCAAGAAGGCATCGCCCAAGCGGGTACGAATGTTTCCGGCGGGCAAAAGCAGCGCCTTGCCATTGCAAGAGCCATTGCCAAAGACCCCGAAATTCTCGTATTTGATGATAGTTTCTCGGCACTTGATTTTAAAACCGATAAAAAGTTGAGAAAAGAACTTTCCGAAAAAACAAAGGGTAAAACTTTAATTATTGTAGCCCAGCGTATCAGTACCGTTAAAAATGCCGATAAAATCATTGTACTTTATGACGGCGCACAAGTCGGGGAGGGCACTCACGAGGCGTTAATGCAATCGTGTGAAGTGTATAAAGAGATTGCCCTTTCACAATTATCACAGGAGGAGTTAAACAAATGAGCGAAAAGAAAATACAAAAAAATTCCTCCCGTGGCGGCGGAAGGTTTAAACGGGGCGAAAAAGCCAAAGATTTTAAAGGAACGGTAAAAAAACTGTTCTCTTATCTCGGTAATTATAAATTAGCCATTTTATTTGTAGTGTTATGTGCGATTGGCGCTATGATATTTGCCGTGGTATCGCCCAAGGTACTCGGTAATGCGACCACCGAAATATTTAACGGCATTGTTGCTAAAATTCGCGGAACGGGTGCCATTGATTTTACAAAAATCCGTAATATCCTTATTACCGTGCTTATAATGTATATTGCAAGCGGTGTTTTAATGTGGCTGCAAGGCTTTATTATGGCGGGGGTTACGCAAAAAATCTCCTACCGTATGCGGAAAGAACTTTCCGAAAAAATTCACCGTTTGCCGATGTCTTATTTTGACGGCTTTACCCACGGTGAAATCCTTTCAAGAATTACCAATGATGTAGATACATTAAGTATGGGTTTAAACCAATCCGCCACCCAGGTGATTTACGGTATCGTCACCATTATCGGCTTAATCGTGATGATGTTATCCATTTCGGTAAAAATGACATTGGTGATTCTTTTAACCGTGCCGCTATCATTAATTTTTGTGGCAATCGTTGTCAAACACTCGCAAAAATACTTTTTAGCACAACAAAAATACCTTGGTGTTGCCAACGGACAGGTAGAAGAGATTTACAGCGGTCACACCGTTTTAAAAGCGTTTAACGGTGAAAAGAAAGCGAAAGAGGATTTTGAAAAATCCAATGATATGCTCTTTCATTCGGCGTGGAAAAGCCAGGCACTGTCGGGTTTGATGCACCCCGTAATAAACTTTGTGGGCAACCTCGGCTATGCGGCAGTGGTCATTTTCGGCGGATACCTTGCCATGAAAGGGCAAATCACCGTCGGCAATATTCAATCCTTCGTGCAATATGTGCGTTCATTCACAATGCCCCTCGGTCAGGTGGCACAGGTGAGCAATATGTTGCAATCGAGCGTAGCGGCTGCCGAAAGGGTATTTGAGTTTTTAGAGGCGGCAGAAGAAGTCGCAATGCCGGAACATCCTGCACCTTCCGAAGAAATTGAAGGCAGTGTGCAATTTGCACATGTGCATTTCGGTTATAAGCCGGATAAAGAGATTATTCACGATTTTTCTGCTAATATCCCCAAAGGCACCAATGTGGCAATTGTCGGCCCCACCGGCGCCGGAAAAACAACGATTATAAAACTGCTAATGCGCTTTTATGATGTTAATGAAGGCGCCATTTTGGCAGACGGTTATGATTTGCGTGACTTTGTCAGAAGCGAATATCGTAAGAATATTGCGATGGTTTTGCAAGATACTTGGCTCTTTAGCGGCACTGTGCGCGAAAACATTCGTTACGGTAATTTGAGTGCGAGCGATGAAGATGTGATAAAAGCCGCCAAAGCGGCGCACGCGCATCACTTTATTAAACAGTTGCCGCAGGGGTATGATACGGTGATAGATGAAGAGGCTACCAACCTGTCACAAGGGCAAAAGCAACTCTTAACGATTGCCAGAGCATTCCTTGCCGACCCGAAAATTCTCATTTTAGATGAAGCGACATCTTCGGTCGATACGGCAACGGAACAAGAGATACAGCGCGCTATGAAAGAGATTGTCAAAGGCAGAACCACTTTTGTGATAGCGCACCGCCTTTCCACCATTAAAAATGCCGATATTATTTTTGTGTTAGATAACGGCGATATTGTAGAAAAAGGCTCTCATGAACAACTTATGGCTAAAGACGGTTTCTACGCCAAACTCTATAACTCGCAGTTTGAAGATACGGAAGTAGCGTAAATTCTAATTTATGCCACCTTTACGGTGGCTAAATTAGAATTTAAGCAGATAGCAGGCAGCGGTTAGCGGTTAGCGATTGGGCGACACATTCGCACTTGATTTTAATAGTTTAGATTATATCAAAATTTGGCTTAAATATGCGCAGAATAGATTAAATCTCTCTTTCTATCAATCGG